>DATAPM010000375.1:0-1589 GCA_036265225.1 Vulcanimicrobiaceae bacterium | reverse complement strand
CGATGTCAAACGCGTGCATCTCGATCTCGAACAGCAGACCGACATCGATTACGTCAGCGTCTCGGCAGGCGTCCATCACTCCTGGATTCACACGCCGATGACCTTCGAGCAGGGCTGGGAACGCAAGTACGCGCGCGCTTTCAAAGCGGTGTCGAAAAAGCCGGTGCTGATGGTCGGCCGCATCAGCTACCCGGACGTTGCCGAAGATCTCATCGCATCGGGCGACGCCGACGCGGTGTTGCTGTCGCGGCAGATGATCGCCGACGAGCAGTGGCTGACGAAAGTCAAAGAAGGGCGGGAAAGAGACATCAGACGGTGCGTCGCCGCCAACTATTGCTGGCGATCTGTCGTGCGCGGCAGCCGCGTGCAGTGCGCCTACAATCCGGTCGTCGGTCGCGAGGCGTTGTGGGGCGCCAATGCAACCCGCAAAACCTATGGGCGCAAGCGGGTGCTTGTGATCGGCGCGGGCCCGGCGGGGCTCGAATATGCTCGCGTCGCCTCGGGTCAGGGCAACGCGGTGGTCGTCTACGAGCGTGAAACAGCGGTCGGAGGCCACGTTCGCGCTTATGGCGCTCTGCCTTATCGCCAGCAATACGGAACCATTGCGACGTGGCTCGCCGAGCAGGCAAGGGGAAACGGCGCCGAGATCAAGCTGGCGAGTCCGGTTACCCGAGAAAATCTTGATTCCATTCTTGCTGCGGAAAAGCCGGACCACGTCGTGGTCGCATCCGGAGCGCGTTATCGCCGCGACGGTTTTCAGGGCCAGACGGGAAAGCCAATTCCCGGGTGGGAAACCGGCAAGTGCGTCTCATGGGACGATGTAGCGCTCGATAAAGTCTCGGCGCCGTCTGGCGAGGTTCTCGTCATTGACGAAATGGCGGACGTGGCCGCACCGTTGACCGCGGTGAAAATGGCCAAGCAAGGCTGCCGTGCGAGCGTTCTGACGAGATGGCCGATGATCGGAATGGAGACGGTGCCGGAAGTGTATTTTCACTGGATCATGACCTATTTGCACGAAGCCAAGGTCGAGATCATCAGCTCGCACACTGTCAAACGCATCAACGGGCGGAGCGTCGAGATCGCCAACGTGTACGACCCGTCGCAAGTGCGCAGTATTGGTGCGGAGCTTATTGTCATGGCGACCGCTCGAAAGTCCGAAAACGAGATCTATCAGATCTTGCGGGAACGTGGTGTCAGCGTCGAAGCTATCGGATGCGCGGTCGCGCCGCGCACCGTCTATGAGGCGACCCTTGAAGGACACCGTGCTGCGCGCGCCCTTGACGCTTCACCGTGGACGCGGATCAGCCGGGACACGGCGCAAAGCCACGTCCCGCAATACCACAGTGCTTCCTCCTGACCCGCGGCAAGCGGGTCAACAGGTCAGGCGACTTCGAGCGTCGCCTGACCGCCATTTTGCCGGCCGCGACCAAAACTTAGTCGTAGACCTTCTTGCAAACCGGCACTTCGCGCCCTGGCAGACCGATCTTGTCAAATGCCGCTTTGGAGAAGCCAAGCCTTTGATCGACATTCGGCACTACCTGGACGACTTTGGCGACGAGATCGACGTTCGAATCCTTGGCGACCTCGCT
>DATAPM010000374.1:0-6761 GCA_036265225.1 Vulcanimicrobiaceae bacterium | reverse complement strand
AGAGCCAGCTCCCCGCAGAGATCGCTCGTTGCAGCTGCTGCACCGGCGCCATGTCGTCCATGATGAAGGCCGAACGCCCGTGCGTGGCGATGACGAGATCGTCGTAGGACGGCTGCATCCGAATGTCGCGTACCGAGACTTGCGGTAGATCGTTCTGGAAGCTCTGCCAGTTCGCGCCGCCGTCAAACGAGATCCAAATGCCCTCCTCGGTTCCGAGATAGATGAGATCGCGTGAGATTATGTCGGGACGAACGGCGCGGGCCCACTGATTGGAAGGCAGCCCGTTGACGATTTTCGTCCAGCTCTTTCCGAAGTTATGCGTGACGAACACATACGGCGCGTTGTCGCCCATGTAATGGGCGTCCTCGGTGGCGTAGGCCGTGCCGTCGACCAGCGTCGAGGGTGCCACCGTGGCGAAGCGCCCAAGCTGCGCCGCGCCTTGCGGCGTAACGTTGCTCCAATGCTTGCCGCCGTCACGCGTCAGCTGTACGAGCCCATCGTCGGTTCCCACCCAAATCTCACCGCGCGCACGAGTCGACCCCTCGATGTCCAGGATGGTATCGCTGTACTCGGCGCCCGACACGTCGTTGACGATCGGTCCGCCCGAGGGGATTTGATGTTCCTTGATGTTGCGCGTAAGGTCGAGGCTAATTGCGGTCCAGCTTCGGCCGCGGTTCGTGGTCTGAAATATGACGTTGCCGCCGATCCAACCGATCACCCGGCCATCCGAGCTTCGCCATGGCGCAAACGCGATTGGCGACTCCCAGTTGAAGCGATACTTACTCGTCGCCAAGTTCCACGATTCGCTCCCCGTCTGCAAATAGGGTTGACCGCTCCACCCGTCCTTGGTGACGCGGTTGTAGATTGACAGCGCCCCGTTTTGCGAATCCGCCCAAATCCAGTTCGGGTCGTCGGGTTCGGGAATACCCCATTGGCCGTCGCCCCCGACGGTGTTGATCCAGTTACGATTTTGAATGCCGCCCTGATCGAGCGAGTTCGACGGACCGCACCAGCCATTATTGTCTTGCAGGCCGACGCAAACCGTATACGGATCGTCGGTGCCTAGGCCGACGCGATAGATCTGCCCGATCGGCAGGTTGGCCGAGAAGAACCACGTGGCGCCCTTGTCGAGCGTTAGCGCATAACCGCCGTCTTCACCGAGCATGAGGCGCGTCGGATCGTTGGGCGCGATCCAGATGGCGTGGAAGTCTGGATGCACGTCGCGCGCGATGGCTTTAAACGTCTTGCCGCCGTCGGTGCTCAACATCGTTTGGAACGACAGGGCGTAGACGCGGTTGGGATCTTTCGGATCGACCTCGACGTGCGTGAAGTAAAATGGACGCGCGTTTACGAGCGAGTCCTTGCTCACCATCGTCCAGTTGGCGCCGCCGTCGTCGGAGCGCCACAACACGCCTTGGGTTGACTCGATGGCGGCATAAACCCGATTGCCGTCGCTCGGCGCGACGGCAATGCCGATGCGCCCCATCGGATCGGCCGGCAGCCCGTGGCCCGAAAGCCGCGTCCACGTCTCGCCGCCGTCGGCCGAGCGGTAGAACCCGTCTTCGGCCCCGCCGCTAACAAAGGTCCACGGACGGCGTTGGAATTCCCAAATTCCGGCGTACATCACGCTTGGGTTTTGAGCGCTCATCGCTAGGTCGCCCGCACCGCTCTGCGGGCCGACGTAGAGCGTCTGCTTCCACGTGCGGCCGCCGTCGTCGGTCACGTAAATGCCGCGCTCGGTGCTGCCGTTGAAGACGTCGCCCAGCGCCGCCACGACCACGTGGTTGTGATCGCGGGGATCGACGAGTATGCGCGCGATGTGCCGCGTGCCTTTCAGGCCGACGTTGGTCCACGTATCGCCGCCGTCGGTGGTCTTATAGATACCGTCGCCGTAGCTGACGTCGTTACGCGGATTGGCTTCGCCCGTTCCAACCCAGACGATCTTATTGTCGACCGGGTCGATGGTAACGGCGCCGATGGCCGCTACGCTCTCTTTGTCGAAGACCGAATCCCAAGTTTGCGCACCGTTGGTTGAACGCCAAACGCCGCCGCCGGCAGCACCGACGAAGTAGAGTTTCGGGTCGGTCGCCGAGCCGGCAACCGCTGCGACTCGTCCGCCGTACGCGGCGGGACCAATTTCGCGCCACGACATATTAGCAAACGGAGGCCCCGGGGTTGGCGTCGGAGATCCCGCCGGCGACGGCGACGCCGTTGGCGTCGACGTTGTTGCCGGCATTGGCGAAGCAGGTGGCGTCGGCTCCGCGGCTCGTGCGGCGTTTACCGCAAACAGACAGGTTGCCACGAATAGTCCGAGCGCAATAAACGTGCGGCGTATCACTCCAAATTTCTCCTTAGCAACGTAAAGCGTTAGATGCAGCCCGCGGTCCTGCGGACAAACGCTCAAAGAACTCTCAAATCAATGCGTCGTATACTTCGGCACGTTCACGTGAATCGCATACCATTGCGACCACGCGATCATTCCGCACATAAGCAAGAAGACGATGATGGCAATCCAGATGGCCGTGCGACGCATACTGTGTATATCTTCCTCAGGAAGCGCTCGCTTCCCGGAAGGCGCCGCAAAGTCTTGGCCCGAAGCCCGAGCCTGATATGCGAGGGATTCTCCCCTGGTTTACGGCTGCTTGCGTGCTGTTCGGGGGGACGCTGGCAACGCGTGCACCCGCCCTAGCCGCCAAAACCGTCCCGGCGACGCCGGGCGCAATCGCCGTATACGCCACGGTTCTGCACCATATCAATCCGCAGATGCCGAAGTGGCAGAGCCGCGATCTCGCAAAGCGCGTCCTCATCAGCGCCGAGCGCTGGCGCCTCGACGCGACCATGCTGGTGGCGATCGTGACGGTTGAGTCGCGCTGGCACACGCACGCCGTTTCTCGAGCCGGCGCGATTGGGCTAGGTCAACTGATGCCGGGAACGGCGGCCAATCTCGGCGTCAACCCGCACGATCCGGCCCAGAACCTCTCGGGAGCCGCTCGCTACCTTCGGGGCTTGATTAGCCGGTTCGGTGCGGACCATTACTCGCTGGTCTTCGCCGCCTATAACGCTGGGCCGAAAGCGGTCACGCAGTATGGCGGTATTCCACCGTTCGATGAGACGCAAAACTACGTCGTGCGCGTCCTCGACACGTGGCAGTACCTCGCAAAGATGATTCATCTGCCGCCGCAGGCACTCGCCGCGCTGCCGGCCCATGGCCGCGACATCGACTACTGGTTAGAGTCGAACGGAGAGTAGACGACCTGTAGGATCCTCTCGACGGCTGCAGCCAAGCCGGCGGGGCCGTCTACCCGCAGCGGGATCGCGCCGGCATTGCGCGCCGCCTCAACATCGCTCTCGCGGTCGCCGACCACCACACAGCAATCCGGACCTACACCGATAGCGCGCGCTGCATCGAGTATTAGCTTCGGCTTGGGCTTGCGGCACTCGCACTCGTCCTCGGGAGCATGCGGGCAGACGAAGAAGCCGGCAAACGGGCCGAGCAGTTCGTCAACGCGGCGATTTACCGCATCGGCTTGCTCCGCGGTGATGAAGCCGCGACCGATGCCGCTCTGATTGCTGACGACGGCCAGCGGTAATCCCGCGGCACGCAAGCGGTCGAGCAACGCGCGAGCGTTGGGTGCCGGCTCGACCTTATTCGGGTCGCCGTTGAACGGCACGTCGACGACGATCGTCTCGTCGCGATCGAACAGTACCGCACAAGGCCTTCTCAGGGCGAGGCCGATACGGGAACGTAGACTTCGCTGCCCTGCTCGATAAACTCGCGCGACTTCTCGGCCATGCCGTGCTCGGCGAACTCGCGAACCTCCTGGGTAATCTTCATCGAGCAGAAGTGCGGGCCGCACATCGAGCAAAAATGCGCGACCTTCGCGCCGGGTGCGGGAAGGGTCTCATCGTGAAACTCGCGCGCCGTTTCGGGATCGAGCGAGAGATTGAACTGATCCTCCCAACGAAACTCGAACCGCGCTTTCGACAGGACGTCGTCCCAATGCGCTGCGGTAGGATGGCCCTTCGCCAAATCGGCGGCGTGCGCGGCAATCTTATAGGCGATCACCCCATCCTTGACGTCCTTTTTGTTGGGCAATCCGAGATGCTCTTTGGGCGTGACGTAGCAGAGCATCGCCGTTCCGAACCATCCGATCATGGCCGCTCCGATGGCGCTAGTGATGTGATCGTAACCCGGCGCGACGTCGGTAACGAGCGGTCCGAGCGTATAAAACGGGGCCTCTTTGCAGATCTCGAGCTGCTTGCGGACGTTCTCTTCGATGAGATGCATCGGAACGTGGCCGGGGCCTTCGATCATCACCTGAACGTCGTGCTTCCACGCGACCTCGGTGAGTTCGCCCAGCGTTTCCAGCTCGGAGAACTGTGCGGCATCGTTGGCGTCGGCGGTACAGCCGGGCCGCAACCCGTCGCCCAGCGAGAAGGCTACGTCGTAAGCCTTCATAATCTCGCAAATCTCTTCGAAGTTTTCGTAAAGAAAGTTCTCGCGATGGTGCGTCAGGCACCATTTGGCCAAAATCGAACCGCCACGCGAAACGATCCCAGTGATCCGATTGGCCGTCAGCGGAACGTAGCGTAAGAGTACACCAGCGTGAATGGTGAAGTAGTCCACGCCCTGCTCGGCCTGCTCGATCAGCGTATCGCGGAAAAGCTCCCACGTCAGATCCTCGGCCTTGCCGCCAACTTTCTCGAGCGCCTGGTAGATCGGAACGGTGCCGATCGGCACCGGGGAGTTGCGCAGAATCCATTCGCGCGTTTCGTGAATGTTCTTACCGGTCGAGAGGTCCATCACCGTGTCTGCGCCCCAGCGCGTCGCCCAGGTCATCTTTTCCACTTCTTCGTCGATGGACGAGCTGACCGCAGAGTTGCCGATGTTGGCGTTGATCTTCACCAGGAAGCTGCGCCCGATGATCATCGGCTCGCTCTCGGGATGGTTCACGTTGTTCGGCAGTATCGCGCGACCGCGTGCGATCTCGTCGCGCACGAATGCCGGCTCGACGTTCTCGCGAATCGCGACGAACTCCATCTCCGGCGTTACCTCGCCGCGGCGGGCGTAATGCATCTGCGTCACGTTGGCCCCGGATTTGGCCCGGCGCGGACGACGCGTCAGCGGAAAGCGCAGCGACGCCAGCTCCGACATCGCGTCACGGCCGCGGCGATAGATCGACGTAGGCCGATCTAGCTGCACCGTGTCGCCGCGCGCGTCGACCCACGCTTCGCGCAGCGGCGTCAACCCGCGGCGAAAATCGAACGACGCGGTGTCGTCGGTGTACGGACCGCTGGTGTCGTAAAGCGTGTGCATCGTTCCATCGGTCAGCGCAACGGCGCGCCGCGGTACGCGGATTGAAGGGACGGATCCCTCGACGTAAACTTTCATGACTTCCTCCCTACGCCGGCATTACCCGGATCAGGTCTTTTGCGGTCGGCGAGCGCCTTGCGGCTCGCCCTCTCAGCCCGCCTCGGCGCGAGCTCCCACTGTAACTATAGGCCACTTCTTATACGCGCATCGGCGAGGTCATGCGTCCGGCGACCGATTCAGGCCTTGCAGGCACCGACGGCAACGAACTCACAAACAGCCGGCGATCGAAGGTTCCTTTGGAACCAACCAGGTCGCGCAATGGACCGGTCCACCCGGTAAGAGTTCGCGAGGCCGCGCGGAATGGTGAGCAGCCCTATGGCCCTCATTGCACCCGATCCCGATCCCCAAGAAACCCGAGAATGGCTCGAGGCGCTTCGCGGCGTGATCGCGACGGAAGGGCCGGGCCGTGCAGGCCAGCTCATTGCTCGGCTCGTCGACGAAGCACAGCGCGGCGGCTCGCACGTTTCTTTGGGCTTAACGACCCCGTACGTCAACACGATTCCGGTCGAACGTCAGCCGGTGATGCCCGGCGACCGCGCGATCGAAGCGCGCCTGCGGCATTACGTTCGCTGGAACGCGCTCGCGATGGTCGTTCGCGCCAATAAGATCAGCTCGGAGCTTGGCGGCCACGTTGCCAGCTTTGCCTCCGCGGCGACG
Organism: Vulcanimicrobiaceae bacterium; assembly: GCA_036265225.1. GTDB lineage: Bacteria > Vulcanimicrobiota > Vulcanimicrobiia > Vulcanimicrobiales > Vulcanimicrobiaceae > Cybelea. The sequence goes on along the minus strand of DATAPM010000374.1, from coordinate 730 downwards.
CTCTACGACGTCGGCTTTAATCACTTCTTCCGCGCCCCGAGCGAAAAGTTCGGCGGCGACCTCGTCTTCTTCCAGGGCCATTCCTCCCCGGGCGTCTACGCGCGCGCCTTTCTCGAAGGCCGTATCGACGAAGCGCAGCTAGAAAACTTCCGGCAAGAGGTCGATGGCAAGGGGCTCTCGTCGTACCCCCACCCGTGGCTGATGCCCGGTTTCTGGCAGTTCCCCACGGTATCGATGGGCTTAGGCCCGATCATGTCGATCTATCAAGCGCGCTTCATGCGCTATTTGCACGATCGCGGATTGATCGAAGCGAGCGGACGAAAAGTTTGGGCCTTTGTCGGCGACGGCGAAACCGACGAACCCGAAACGCTCGGCGCGATCTCGCTCGCCGGCCGCGAGAAGCTCGACGACCTCATTTGGGTCGTCAACTGCAATCTGCAGCGGCTCGACGGCCCCGTTCGCGGCAATGGAAAGATCGTTCAAGAGCTCGAGGGCGTCTTCAAAGGGGCCGGCTGGAACGTGATCAAGGTGATCTGGGGAAGCCGCTGGGATCCGTTGCTTGCAGCCGACCATAGCGGACGCCTCGTACAGTTGATGACCGAGTGCGTTGACGGTGACTATCAAACGTTCAAGTCGCGCGATGGAAAGTACGTCCGCGACGCTTTTTTCGGGCGTTACCCCGAGACCGGCGCAATGGTCGAAGGATGGAGCGACGACGAGATTTGGGCGC
>DATAPM010000373.1:0-5415 GCA_036265225.1 Vulcanimicrobiaceae bacterium | reverse complement strand
CCAGGTCGACTCGCGGTCGGCGCTCTGCGAACGATCGAGCGCAAGTTTCACCGCCTCGTCGTATGTTAATGGATCGATTGCTGGAAAGTCGCGGGCTGCGCGATCGTTGTGAACCACGACTTCGTTGTAAAGTCCTTGAATGAGAGGCTGTGCGAGGCGTGCCGGTATCGGTGTGATCAGGTGAACCCAATACGAAGAGAGTTTGGGGGTAAAGAGAGGGACAACCAAGATGCAGCGCCGCAAGCCGCGTAGAGCCGCGTATCGTAACATCATCTCTCGATAGGATAGTACCGTCTTGCCGCCGATCTCATAGATCTCGCTTTTCGCCGGCAGCGACAAAGCGCCGATCAGATATGCGAGCACGTCGCGGACCCCGATTGGCTGGCAGCGCGTTTCCACCCAGCGCGGCGCGACCATCACCGGAAGGCGTTCGGTCAAGTAGCGAATCATTTCGAAACTGATCGAACCGCTGCCTACGATCTGCGCCGCTCGGAATTCGACAACCGGAACGCCGCTCTCGCGGAGCACCGCCCCGACTTCGTGGCGGCTGCGCAGATGGGTCGAAAGGTGTTCGCCATCGCTTCCGAGACCCCCAAGGTAAATGAGAAGGCGCGCTCCGGCGCGCGCAGCTGCCGCGCCGAACTTACGCGCCGCTTCGCGGTCCGCTTGTGCAAACTTGTTGGTCGATCCCATCGAATGGACGAGATAATATGCGACCTCGCACTCCGTAAGCGCCGCTCGAAGCGCCTCTTCGTCATCGATGCTGCCCTCAACGATTTCTACGTCTTTAGGAAAACGGCCGAGCAGGCGCCCTGAGGCGCGCGCGATGCAGCGCACGGTGTACCCTTGCTCGTATAAACGCGGGACGAGGCGGCCCCCGATGTAGCCGGTTGCCCCAGTAACCAAAACACGCATCGTGGACCTTTTACCCATCGGACCGTCAAGTGAAGGCTACCACGGCTCTTAAGCTTCCGTCGTGTGCAAAGCCCAGTGGGATGAGCCGTCGCTCCGTACAATAGCCGCAAGTCATGGACGAGTTCATCAAACCCAAAGACCTTGCCGCCAATCGTGAGCAGTTGAGGCTCTTCGATATCCGCAAGAGTCCCGACGATCGTCAAATACCGGGGTCGATTCGGGCCGAAGGGGCTGCCCTCGAAACCGGCGGCGATCTGCCTTTCGGTAAGGATGAAGAGGTCGTGCTCTACTGCGGCAGCGGCAACTCGTGCGGCCGCACCGCGAAGACGTTGCGAGACCGCGGATATCGCGCGGTCGCGTTGGACGGCGGCTATAAAGGCTGGGTGGACGCCGGGTTGCCGACCGAAGAGCGGTAGCCGCGGGCCTATTCGCTGATCGCCGTCCCGACCGGCATCGAAAGCCCGCTGGTAAACGAACCGAGCGAGGCGCCTCCCGGATACGAGTAGATCTGGACGTTGCTGTAGTCATTGTCCGGAGCGATGATAACCGTCGCGGAGCCCGAGCCGAACAACGTGAACTGCGCGAGCGTCTGCGTCTTCGACAAAGCGATCTTCCCGACAACCGTCGCCGTCGAGCCGCTAATGCTCAGTTGGTAAATGCTGGTCTTGGGATCGTAGAGGTCTCCCATGAGAACCTGCGTTCCTTTGGTTTGTACCCAGCCCGGTAAGTTCAGCGTACCACCGCTCAACGTCAGGATGGTAAAGTTCTGACTGCCCTGGCGCAGCTCGCCGAGTACTCCGTGAAACGTGTCGTCGTAGGCGTTCGCAAATAGGTTTCCTTTGCGGTCGAAGGCGCAGTACAGCGGTTCGTAGAGATGAGGATCGGAGTACTCCGTCGCCGTTCCCGACGGTAGAGTGTAAACGACGATGTTGCCCGGCTCCGCGCCGCTTGGGTCGCTATAGTTCGTTACGGCCATATGCCCCGTCGTCCGGTCGATCGCGCAGCTCAGCGGCTGGCCCTGAGTATCGGCTATCACCGCCTTAGGTGTTATGCTTCCGTGTCCGTACTCAACGATCGCGCGCGCGCTTTCGTCGGTAATAAAAACATTGCCGTGTGCGTCGGCACACTCGCCGGCGGGAACTTGAAACCCAAAGAGCTCGCCCACGAGCGTAAAAGAGTTGGCGCCGTTGACGGAATAGACGGTCACGCCGCCGGCATTCGAGACGTAAAGGAGCGGGCTCTTCTGCGCGGCGGCATTGAACCATGACGTACTGCGCGAGGCGTTATGCGTACGGGCGGGACCCATCCTAGTCGCAGGACCCAGGCCGGCGCCCCCGTTGAACGTTGGCGCGCAGGCGGCCAAGGGCATCAGGGCAGCGAGTGCGGTAAGCGATCGAAATGCGAGCATTGGTACCTCCTCCGGTGACGGGAAGAGCATAGCGTGGGGGCGTGCGGCTCGCGTGCGCGACCCGGCAGGCTACCTGTACGCACCCGTCGGGAGAGTCCCCACGCGACCGTGGCTAGAGCAGCCTTCAGAAGACAAGCCGCGAAAGGCGGTTTCTACTCAGAGTCAACCATTGCGGATCTATAAGGCGGAAAGGCGCGAGGCCGCTACGGAATCGCGTGGGTCGATGCGCAGTGCAAGTTGATATGCCTCCTTTGCGCGGTCGATGTTCTTGCGCGCCTCTTCGAGGCTGCCGAGGGCGTCGTATGCCGAAGCGGTTTGATAGCGGCGTAAGTTTAGTTCGCAAAGCGTCTCGGCGTCGTGATACTTTTTCTGCGCGACGAGACCGTCGACCATGTATTCCGTCGCCGCCTCCACCTGTGCAAACCGGTGAACCGGATCGTTGACGTACGCTTCGTAGGCGTCGCGCAGATCGTCGTTGCCGCGCCCCAGAGCGTTGGTGACCGTCTCGGTGAATGCCGGCGGCAACGGCCCAGAGGTCGCATCTAGAGTGGGATCGGTACCGTTTTCGAAATCGGCTTCGGTCAGTTCGGCGGCGACTTCGGGCCCGGTCGTGTCCCGATTGTCGCGCGGGCCCATGTCTTGCCAGAAGAGTGACGAGATGTTTACGACGATCTTGCTCTGCGGAAGAACGAACGGCTGAGCATCGCCATACATGTTCGGGCGCTCGCCGGTCGGCTCGCCGACGAAGACGGCCTCGGTATCGCGTTGCAGGCGATCGACCAGGTTTTCTGCCGCCGACTGCGTCGATCGGCCGGTAATGACGAAGAGGTGGCCTCGCCGATTGAGATTCGGACGCTGCACGATGCGCGCGACGACGGATGGAGTCAGATAGTTGTCCCCGCCGCCGTTCATTCTCAGATCGAGAATTATTTTATCGACTCCATTTCGGTCCGCATACGAAAATGCCCGAGCAAAAAATCCATCAAACGTCTCGCCGTTCGAGTCGCCGACGATGCTGCAGCGAACGTACAGCGTTCCTTTTCCGGCCGGAGCAAACCATAGGGGCTGCTCGACGTGCTGGAGATAGAGCGGCGCAGCGGCGCCGCGTCCGTCGATCCAGCCGGAGCCGGGCGGCGCACCCAAGTTATAACCAACCGTAAAGGGCTCTCGTAGAACGGGAATCTCGACGACCCGCACGCGTCCGTGCAGTTCGGTGCCGAAGCGCGCGCCGGCGGCCGTTGCCGAGAGTCCAAGCGCCTTAAACACCTCGCCGCGAAAAGTAAAGGGAAGCCACCAGCGTTTGGTCCACGAGTTGGAGGCATCCGCTACGGTGTCGAGGCGACGCTCGGCTTCGTCTATAGGAACGCCGCCGATTGAAACGATCCGCGCCCCGACCAAATCGCGATACGCCGGCGCGGCAGCTTGAATGTAAACGCCGTCTGAATAGCGGTACGCTTTGATCGGAAAGATGAAAAAGTTCATCGGCGGTTTGGAGGAGAACCCGAATCCCGTGTGAGCGTCTCCGATCGACGCGACGAGCTGCTTGAAAGCGACGATCGTTGCCGCATCGTTCATGTGCGGAATGCGCTCGGAAATCACCTTGACGCGCCTTTGGAAGTCCGCTCGAGAGATGGTGTGAAAAGCATCGGGGTGATACCGAGATAACGCATCGGCCAAATAAGCAAGATCGATCTGCCATGCCGAGCCCTTCGAATCAGTACGGCAAGGATAAGAAAAACAAAGCGTCGCCGCGATTAGGGCCATCATCGTTCGTAGGTTCATGGAGGCACGTCCCAGAGTACCGCCTCGCCCGTTCCCTGCAGCGTGATTTGTGAAATGCCACCGAGTCTAACGCCATCTCCGGCTCGAAGCTCGGCGGAATGGGACAAACCGTCGTCGCCAACCGCCGAAACCGAGACCGCTCCCTCGGCGACGAACAGAAATCCTAGGCGTTGCGCCACGAATCGATGCGCAAGCTGCGCGTCGTCGAGTCGCGCTACCAGCAGGGTCGCGTCCTGCGTCAGACTGACGGGCGCACCGCGGTCGTTGCCCGAGGCGATGAGAAGCCATTTATTGAGTCGCTGAGCGACGTCGAAGGCGACTTGACCGTAGCTGGGTGGTCCGCCGAGCCTGCCCGGCAGCACCCACATTTGTAGGAAGTGCAACCCCTCATTCGGCGAGCCGTTGTACTCTGAGTGGCGCACCCCGTTTCCGGCACTCATGTATTGCACTCCCCCGGGTCCCACGACGCCGTGGTTGCCGATGCTGTCGCGGTGCTCGAGCTCACCCGACAGCACGTACGTCACGATCTCCATGTCGCGGTGCGCGTGGAGGGGAAAGCCGGCGCCGCCGGTTACGCGATCGTCGTTGAAGACTCGCAGCGCTCCCCAGTTAACGTTACTGGGGTCGTGATATTCGGCGAAGCTAAACGAATGGCTGGTGAGTAGCCAGCCGTGGTCGAACGTCGCGCGTTCTCCGGCGCGCTGCACGGCGAACGTCATATTGGCGCTCACCCCGTTGGACCAAACCGCTCGGTCTTGATACGTGAAGATTCGTAGCCCGCTTGCGTTAGAAGCCCAGACGCAGCTTCGACGAAACTCGTCGGGCCACAAATGTAGGCGATCGGTTTTTGCTCCGGCATAAGCGCGGCGGAGCCGATCAGTTCCGTATCGATGCGTTTGGGTTTCGAGAGGCAGCCCGGCGGCGTTACTTTGGTGTAAGCGAACGTTACCGCAGGACCGGCGTTCTCCGAAGCAAGCCGTGCGAGTTCGTCTGCATAAATGATGGCTTCCGGCGTCCGCACCGAGTAGATCAGCCTAAACGGAACGCCGCTGCCGGCTTTTTTCCGCGTCCGGATCATCGCCATAATCGGGACGATACCCGACCCTCCGGCGACGAGCTGCACGGGGTCGGTCTGGGCCGGTTCCCACACGAACCAGCCTCCGATTGGGCCGAGAATTTCGAGCGGGTTCCCCGGGTCGATCGTCTCGACGAGGTAGGGCGAGACTTCGCCCTCGGGCATTAGCTCGATGGTGAGCTCGACGCGTTTGGCGTTCGGCGCGCTGGCGATTGAGTAAGTTCTCACGGCGGTG
>DATAPM010000372.1:0-1749 GCA_036265225.1 Vulcanimicrobiaceae bacterium | reverse complement strand
AGATTCCCCTATGGTATGATAATGCGCATGCTTCAGGCGCAACGCGATCTTATCGACGCGGGTAAAACGAGCGCGTAACGTGGGTATCTCGATGAGCGACTTGCTGATGGGGCTCAATCTCGCCGGCACATTCGCGTTCGCGATAAGCGGCGCGACGGTCGCGGTCCGGGCGCGGATGGACATCTTCGGCGTACTCGTCCTGGCTTTTATCACGGCTGTAGCCGGAGGCGTCCTGCGCGACTTGATTGTCGGGGCGATTCCACCCGCCGCGTTCGAGAACTGGCATGTCTTGGCGATAACGGTCGGTGCGGCACTCCCCGTCATGTGCGCGAATCGGCTGGTGAGGCGCCTGCAACACACGGTACAGCTATTCGATGCGGCCGGTCTGGGATTCTTTGCGGTCGACGGTACGCAGCGAGCCCTGACACACGGCATCGATCCGATCATGGCCGGCACTCTGGGCTTGCTAACCGGGATCGGCGGGGGCATATTGCGCGACCTGCTTTCCGGCAGCAAACCGATGGTCTTGAGCTCGGGCTTCTATGCGAGCGCGGCGCTGGCGGCAATTGCGCTCGTCCTCACGGCGCGCGCCGTCGGCTTTCCCGCGACTGGAGGCGTCGCGATCGCCGCAGTCGCCCTATGCTTTCTCTTGCGAGTCTTCGCGATTTATGGCAAATGGAATCTCCCATCGGTGCCTCCAACCGTTAAAGAGTAGCGCTATTCCCGCATCGCGCATTCGGCAAGCGAAACCGCGAGCGCGGCGAATGCCCGTCGAATCATGCCATCATCCACCGGCCACCATTCCGAGCAATTTCAAGGTTACTCGCGTCGCGGCATTCTCCAACTAGCCGCGGGGGTTGGTCTGCTCGCTGCCGCGGGCGCCGCACCAATCAAAGCCGTAGCCGCCGAAGGCGTCGTCGGTGCCTGGAGCCTGGTCAGCTTCAACGTCGACGAGCCTGGCGGAAAGTCCCAACCGCGCTTCGGCCCCGAGCCCGTCGGCTATCTCATTTATAGCGCCGACTCACGCATGTCCGCCGTCTTGGCGGGCACGCACCGTCCCGCGCTGACATCACCCTCGGGCACCGCCTCCTCGGAAGAAGCGCGGACACAGGCACTGCAAAGCTTTCTGGCTTACGCCGGCCGTTACGAAGTGCGCGGCGACCGCGTCTTCCACCACGTCGAAGTGAGCGTCTTCACCAATCTCATCGGAACCACGCTGGAGCGCCGCTTCACCATCGAAGGCGACCGCCTGACGATCCGTACGCTGCCGCCGGAAATCTGGGGCACTTCCAACGTCCTGGTCTGGAAACGCGCGTAATGCGGGCGAAGCCCTGACCGGTCGTCTCTGCCGTCTGCGCCCCTATCGCACCGACGACGCGCCTGCGCTGCAACACGAGGCTGACGACTTTTTGGTCGCACGGTGGATGACCCAACGCTTCCCGCATCCTTACACGATGCGTGACGCGCAAGAATGGGTCGCTCATGCGGTGGCCGACCGTAGCGGCAGCACGTATCTCGTTATCGAGGTGGATGGAGAGTTGGCCGGCGGACTCGGCATCGAGCCGCTCGAGAGCGAGCATAGCGGGGTCGCCATGTTCGGATATTGGCTGGGCCGTTCGTACTGGGGGCGCGGCATCGCAACCGAGGCCGCCCAAATGCTCGCCGATCACGCGCTGAACGCGGGCGGGCTGCGCCGCCTCGAGGCCAGCGTCTTTGTCGAAAATCTCGCCTCAATCCGGGTGCTCGAAA
>DATAPM010000371.1:0-10969 GCA_036265225.1 Vulcanimicrobiaceae bacterium | reverse complement strand
GATGAGGTGTTCGAAGTCAGCAACGCGTCCTTCGAAAGCGACTCGCCGAGCGCCATGAATACCTCGCGCTTGAGCTCGAAGCGTTCGGGAACGGCTTCGACCGCAATGGCCGCGTCGCTGCGAAGCGGCACGCGCTCGATCCATTCGATGAGGTCGAGCGCCGCGGCCGCTCCCGACCGGCTCGCCTCCCGCTGCAGATACTCACGTCCGCGCTCTCGCGCACCCGTCTGCGGCTCGACGAGTTCGACCCGGTATCCGGCGCGCGCCCCGACCAATGCGATGCCCGCGCCCATGGTTCCACCGCCGACTACAAGCATCTGGTCCGCCATCGCGCCGTGCTTCGCGAAAGGAGGCGTAAACGCTTCGTCGATAGATTTGGCTCATGGAGAAGCCGCTGTGGCGCGTGCGCGCGTCGGTTTATCTGGTCGACTCGCCGTATATGCGACTGCGCAGCGACGAGCTCGAGCTGCCCGACGGTACGATCGTTCCCAACTATTTCGTGCGGGAGTCGCGAGGATTCGCGACGATCCTCGCGGTGACGTCCGACGAGCAGGCCGTTTTGGTGCGGCAGTACCGCTACGGCTCCGATGCCATTCATCTCGAACTTCCGGCCGGAATGCTCTCGGACGACGAAGACCCGCGCGAGTGCGCGCTGCGAGAGCTCGCGGAGGAGACGGGATACGGCGTCGAGAGCTGCCAGCTCATCGCGGAGTTCCTGCCCGAGCCGGTTCGCTCGACGGCGCGCGCCTACGTCTTCGTCGGTGCGGGCGCCCGCAAGTTTACCGAGCCCAAGCTCGACGCGACCGAGCACCTCGAAGTCGAAGTCGTGCCGCTGGGGAGCCTACGGGCGATGTTGGCCGACGGACGGATCGATGCTGCCGCCTCGGTCGCGGCCGGTTACCGCGCCTTGGAGTACCTCAAGCGGCTCTGAAACCTCCGCGCCTTAGAGTGGTAGATACGGACATGCCGGTTCGTACGAGGTTGACCATGCATCCGATGCTCGCGCTCTTTCTCAAGCTCACGGCCCTCGTGACGATTGGGATCGTGCTGCTCGTCGTCGCCGCGTTTCTATTAAAGATCGCTATCCTCGCGGCGATCGTCGCGGCCATCGCGGTGGGCGGATACTTCCTCTATAATATGATTCGCCGCCGCCACAAGTACCCGGTCATCCGCTAGACGCCGGCGGCTCCCAGCCATTCCGCCAGAGCCGCCTGGACGCAGGCTGGCTCTTCCATCATCGGCAGGTGGCCGCTCTGCCCGCAGACGGCCAGGCCGCCGCGGGGAAAACGCCCGGCTACCGCCCGGGCCTCCTCCATCCCGATCACCGCGTCTAGCGCCCCGGCCACCATCACCATCGGCAGGTCGAGGTCCTCGGCGATATCTTCACCAGATACGCGCATGGCCAGTCCGCGCAACGTCGCGGCCACGCCGGCCGGCGAGTTTCCGCGAGCGATTGCGTACGCGCGCTCGGCAACGGACGGGATCGCGGCGCGCGTGTGCTCCGACAGCATTCGCGAAAGATATGCGCCGACAACGGGTTCGATGCTTTGCTCCGACTCGACGCGCGTGGCTAATTCGTAACGCGCCGATGCCTCTTGCGGCGTGTCGGCGCGCAGCCGGCTCGCGATCAGTGCGATCCCCGTAACGCGCTCGGTAAACATTCGCGCAAAGGCCAAAGAAGCGTATCCGCCCATCGAGTGGCCGATGAAAGCGGCGCGCTCTACATTGAGCGAATCGAGAACTGCCGCGGCGTCGGCAGCGTGCGTTTCGATCAGATACGGACCTTCCGGTGCGCTTGACGAACCGGCGCCGCGCAGGTCGGGAAGAACGACGAAATGCGACTCAGCGAGTAACGCTGATTGAGCTTCCCAGATCTCGCGCGTCAGCGGAAATCCGTGGAGCAAGACGACTGCTGGTGCGCGTTTGTCGCCGCTCACACGCACGTCTATACGCACTCCGTCTTCCGCTAAAACTTGCATTGGCGCGGCTAATACGGTATAACGTAGGCAATACCCCTGGTCGCTTGCCGACCGGAGAAAGGATGAATCCAACCAATAATGGCAGTTCGAAAGAAAGCCATTCGCAAAGCGGCGGTAAAGAAATTGGTCGTCGCAGCGTTGGTTCGTAAAGCGGTTCGCAAGAAGGTTCGCCGCAAGGTGGCCCGCAAGGCGATTCGCCGCAAAGTAGCCCGTAAGGTGGTTCGCCGTAAAGTAGCGCGGAAAGCGGTTCGCCGCAAAGTAGCGCGCAAGGCGGTTCGCCGTAAGGTCCGCCGCAAGGTAGCTCGCAAGGTGGTCCGCCGCAAGGTGGCCCGCAAGGCGGTTCGTAAAAAGGCGGTCCGCAAAGCGGTGCGCAGGAAAGTAAGACGAAAGAAGGCCGCAGGCTAAACTGCGGCGTTCTTTCTTTTGTCCGGCGATACGGACAAGGACGTTAGCGAGTCGCCAAAACCGGCGGCTCGCTTCGTTTTTCCGGCCGTTTTTACACCGTTCGGACGATCGGTCGAAGGAACCAAATCGCCACAAAGAACAGCGTGCATACCGCTCCGGCTAGCGCGAACGTTTCGCGCAAGCCGATGAACGAAGCGATGGTGCCGTCGACGAGCGACCCCAGCGGGACGACGCCGATCGCGATCATGGTGTAGATGGAGAGTGCGCGCCCGCGCAGTTCGTCGGGCGAGAGGACTTGAATCACGGTGTTGGTCACACCCAAGAGCGCGAGCGTTCCGACGCCGGTCACGAAAAGCACCGGCAAAACGCCGGACAGCGTCGGCACAAAGGCGAGCGCGAAAACGCCCGCCGACATCAGCAGACCCGATTGGAGCCAGAGTCGCGAGCGCCGCTCGCGCTGCGCGAAGTAGGCCGTGACCAAAGCGCCGCCAAGTCCGCCGGCACCGATTGCCGAGACTGCCCAACCCAATCCCGGGGCGCCGCCATGGAGCACGTTGACGACGAGCGCCGGCACGAGCTGGCTGTACGGCCGTGCGAGAATCGCGGTTACGAGCTGCGCCAGCACGATCCAGCGAAGGACCGGATGAGCCGCGATGAACGCAATGCCGCGCTGCATCGCCAGAAACGCCGGCTCGCGAGGTCGCGCCGACGGCGGCGAGGGCCGCATCATCAATACCGCCGCCACGACGGCCAGCGACGCCACCGCATTGAAGTAGAAGGCGCCGGCCACGCCGATCCAGACGATGAGCAGACCGGCCAGCGCAGGTCCGACAACGGCGGGAGCGTTGAAGGCCACGGAGTTTAAGCCCACCGCGTTGCCGACGTACTGCCGGTCGACGAGAAACGGCACCCAGCTCTGACGCACCGGCGAGTCGAATCCGTTTGCCGCCGAGTTCAAAGCCGAAAGCGCGATCAGTCCGGCCAGATCGAGGCGGTGCGCCGTCGCCAAGAGCGCCAGCGCAAACGCGGTCAGCGCGATCGTGACGTTCGTTACCAAGAGGACGCGCCGTCGAGGGAGATGATCGGCGACGACGCCGGCAATGGGTGAAACCAAGAGGACCGGGAGCGCGCGCGCCGCCCCCAGGATCCCCAGCTCTAGTGCGGCCCGGTGCGGCGTGCCGGCCTCGCGCGCGACGAAGTATCCAATCGCCGTAAACTGCATCCAGGTTCCGAGATTGGAAACGAGCAGTCCAAACCAAAGCAGGCGAAAGTCGCGATAGCGCAGCGCCGAGAGAAGCGACGGCCGCTCGATCACCGAGGAATCGGCATCATCGGCGGCTCGCCTCGCGGGCCCGCACGGCGGCAACGATGAGTTCGGAACAGTGCGGCTCGTCGAGTTGCGAGGTGTCGATGCAAAGATCGTAGTTTGCCGGATCGCCGAAGGTCACGCCGTACCACTGCCGCATGTATGCCGCCCGCGCGCGGTCGATGCGATCGACTTCCGCGCGGGCCACCTCGAGAGGAACGCGCGTTGTCGCCATGACGTGCGTAACGCGCCACTGGCGGGGCCCGTGCAAGAAGACGCGCAAGATGCCGGCGTGGCCGGTGAGGATCGCCGATGCGCCTCGCCCAACGATCACTACGTTGCCGCGGGCGGCATATTCGCGTACGGCGTCGCGAACGGCGCGCAGCAACGCTTCGTCGAACGGCTCGGCCGCCGAGACGGCGGCGAGTTCGGGCGTCGCCAGCTCGAGACTGTTGAGAAGGCGCTCCCCGAGCGAGGGGGACGCCTCTTCGCTTGCAACGACGGCCTCGGGCGTAACCTGCAGTCGTTTTGCAACCACCACGGGCAGCTGCTCGTCCACATACTCGTAGTGGAGCGCGTCGGCGACGCGCCGCGCTACGGCGAGCGCGCCGGATCCGTATTCGTTCGAGACGGTTACTATCAACGGGGATGATGTACGCAGTGCCGAACCGTGGTGTCCTGCCAATCGTAGAAGCGCGCGGCTTGCGCAAGGTCTTTCGTACGCTCAAACGCACGCCGGGGGCCCTAGGCGCGCTGCGTTCTCTCTTCTCCCGCGAATACGAGGAGCGGGTGGCGGTCGACGACGTCACCTTCACCATCGAGCCCGGAGAGCTGGTCGGTTATATCGGCCCCAACGGCGCCGGCAAATCCACCACGATCAAGATGCTGACCGGAATCCTGGTCCCCACCTCCGGAGAGGCGCGCGTCGCCGGCCTGGTCCCCTGGAACCAACGCAAGGAGAACGCTCGAAACATCGGCGTCGTCTTCGGTCAGCGCAGCCAGCTTTACTGGGATCTACCGTTGATCGAATCGTTCGAGCTGCTGCGCGCGATTTATGGCGTACCCCGGGAACAGTATCGCCGCAATCTCGATGAGTTCGTCGAGATATTAGAGATGGGCGACTTTCTGCGCACGCCGGTGCGCCAGCTCTCGCTCGGACAGCGCATGCGTGGAGACTTTGCCGGCGCGCTGCTGCACAGTCCGGCGATCGTCTATCTCGACGAACCGACGATCGGGCTCGACGTCGTGGCCAAAGAAGCGATTCGCGAATTCATTACGCGCATCAACGCCGAACGCGGGGCGACGATTCTGTTGACGACGCACGACTTAGCCGACGTAGAGCGGCTCTGCCGGCGCATCGTTCTCATCGATCGCGGAACTCTTATCTATGACGGAGACGTGGAGCGCATCAAGAGCGAGTACGGCCGCTTTAGAACGCTAGTGGTACGCTTTGGCGAGGTCGTCGAAAACCCGCACCTCGAGGGCACGCAACTCGCCTCGAGCGACGGTACGAGCGCGAGCTTCCGTTTCGACCGTAATCTCCAGCGCGCCGATCTTCTCGTACGGCAAGCGAGCGAACGTTATCGCGTCGAAGACGTAAGTCTCGAGGAACCCGATTTGGAATCCATCATTCGGCGAATCTACGTCGAAGGATACGACCGCCAGTCGCAGGAGACCGCCTCATGATTCTGTCCAGCGGTACGAAGAAACCGAACGTTCACTCCAGCGCCTACGTGGCACCCAGCGCCGTGATCGCCGGCGACGTGACCGTCGGGCCGGGCTGCGCCGTGCTGCACGGCGCGGTCGTCACCTCTGAGGGTGCGCCGGTTACGATCGGGGAGCAGACGGTGGTGATGGAAAACGCCGTGCTCAAGGCCAGCGGTGGGAGCGCGCTGCAGTTTCCGCTCAAGATCGGTAAGCACTGCATCGTCGGCCCGCACGCCTACGTCGTCGGCGCGACGATCGGAAATGGCTGCTTCATCGCCGCCGGCGCTAAAATCTTCAATGGAGCGAAGCTCGACGACGACTGCGGCGTTGCGCTGGGAGCGATTGTCCACGTCAAGGGACATCTCGGCGCCGGCGCCAGCGTCCCGATGCAGCACATCGCCTACGGCGATCCGGCGACGATCGCATCGCCCGAGAAGGCCGCCGAGATTCACGCCCAGATCGACTTCTTCGCCGACGTGTTTAACGTCGAGACCGGGAAGGGCGCTCGCGCCCGAGCGGCCGAGACGTATGCCAAATTCCTTCGCAAGGCGCACGCGGTCGACGCGCCTCTGGAGGCCCACCGTAACACCAAACCCCCGCTGCGACGCTCGGGCGAAGAACCGCCGCCGACGCAGGCGACGCAAGTCGACAAGGTCGTGGACGTCATGATGCTCGAGCTGGAAGAGATGGAGCAGCGGCGCCAACAGGCGATCAAGCGACAAAAAGGCGGCTAGAGGCCACTGGAACCGTACCTAGAGTTCGCCCGCAAGGCCTTCGCCCGCGAGGCGACCTATCGGGTCGAGGTCTTCGCGGAAATCGGCTCGCTGATTTTGCGCGTCTACATCCTGCGGTCGCTTTGGACGGCCCTTTACGCCCAGAACGCCGCGCCGCTGAACCTGCCCCTGCATAGCATCATCACCTATTCGACGGTGGCGATGCTGATGTCGCTGATCTTGGAGGTTGACGGAACCCGTCTGATCCGCGAGAAGCTTCGCGAAGGCACGATCGCTACCGATTTAATGAAACCGATCAGCGTGCCGCTCTACTTCTTCAGCGACGGGGTAGGGCAGACGCTGCTTCACGCTTTGCTGGTAATTCCGTCGCTGTTGTTCGCGCTGCTGCTCGTTCACATCGACGTTCCGCCGCCCGCCACGCTTGCCGTCTTCGCCCTGACCTTTGCCATCGGTTACGGCGTCAACTTCTTCCTCAATTTCTTGATGAACTGCGTGGCTTTTTGGACGTTGGAAACCTTCGCCGCGCAGCTGATCGTACGATGGATCTCCGATCTGCTCTCCGGACAGATCATCCCGTTGACGCTCTTTCCCGGCATCTTCGGCCGCATCGTCCTCGGACTGCCGTTTGCAGCGGTATACTCTACCCCGCTGCTGATTTACGTCGGCGTCATTCCCCCCGCGCAGTGGGCCGCGAGCGTTGCGCTGCAGGTGGCGTGGCTCGTCCTCTTTGCCGGACTCGCGTCGCTGGTCTGGCGTGCGGCGGCGCGCCGCGTCGTCATTCAGGGCGGATAGGACGCATGCGGCTCAGCAGCAAGTGGTAGTAGAGCATCCCCCGCACGGGACCTAGGCGTTCCAATAGCTCGGTCTGATTTACGTCCTCCCGGCCGGACATTGCCGCCAAGCTGCGTGCCACACCCGAATCGCGCAATGGAAAAGCATCGAGTCGCCCCAGGCCGCGCAGGAGTATGACCGACGCGCTCCACGCGCCAAGTCCGCGAACGGCGGAGAGCCGCCGGCCGACTTCCTCCGTCGGCAGCGCTTCGAGTTCTCGTTCGTCGAGCGTGCCGTCGAGCGTCGCTGCCGCGACGGCGCGGACTGCGGCGAGCTTATTGCTGGAGAGACCGGCGGCGCGCAAACGCGCGTCGCCCGCGTCGAGCCAGCGTTGCGCCTCGGGAAACGGGACGCAGCATAGTTTGCCTATCGTTAACGGTTCGCCGATCGATTCGACGACACGGCGCATGATTGCCGCGGCAGCATGAATCGAGATCTGCTGAAAGAGAATTGCATGCGCGCAGGCTTCCCATAACGTAGGGTAACGAGGCGGCTTGACGCCGATGAATGCTTGTGCGAACGGACGCAGCCAAGCGATGCGCCGGCTTCGTCCGTACCAGGCCGCAAGATCCACGCCGGCTCCAAGCATGCGCGTCGCCGTTGCCTCCCAGCGCGCGGAGCGCGGGCCGGTGGCGCGAATCTCGATCGCGCCGGGCTCGCGCTGAGAAATGGCGACGACCGCGTCCCCTTGCGCATCGCGCAGGGCACGGTAGTACGTTCCGTCTTCACCGAAGACGTCGACGACGTTGCTTGCTAGCCGGCGCAGCGCGTCGACGGTCAAATCTAAGCGAAACGGCGTACGAACGGGGACCGAACGCGCGGTACCGAAGAGCTTCATCGATGCTGCGCGCTTACTTGCAGTACTGGCGAATCAACCTCCTGACGCTGTTGGAGTACCGCGCGAACTTCGCAATGTGGTTCGTCTTCAGCGTGGTTTATCACGGAGTCGCACTCGCTGCGCTGTACGTTACCATGCGTCAGTTCCCATCCATGAACGGTTGGGATTTTCGCGAAATTTTCTTCCTTTACGCGCTTTGGATGTGTGGGCACGAACTGCATAACACGTTTTTCTGGGCGGTGGTCAGCGTGCCCGAATACGTGCGCGAGGGCCGCTTCGACCGCTTCTTGGTCCGCCCGCTCGACACGCTCTTTCAAGTGCTGACCGTTCCCCAACAGACCTTCCCGGACGCCTTGGTGCTGGCGATCGCGACGCTTGCCGCGGCGTCGGCCGCCGTCCACGTAACCATCGACTGGGTATTCGTGATCTTCGTGCCCCTCATCGTCCTCGGCGGCGCGCTGATCGACCTTGGAATCTCGCTGGTCGTCGCCACGCTTTCGTTCTGGTTCGTTCGCGTCGACACGATCCGCTGGGTGGTAATGTCGCTGGAGCAGGACTTCACTCGCTATCCGATCAGCATCTACTCCCGCGGGGTGCGCATCGTCCTGGCCTTCGTTCTGCCCTTTGCGTTCATGAACTATTTTCCGGCGACGTATTTCTTGCATAAGACCGATACCGGACTCCACCTCGGTCCGGCGATCGGCCTGCTGACCCCCGCCATCGGCCTGGCATGGTTCGCTGCGGCCTACGCCTTTTGGCTCGTCGGCTTACGGCACTATCAGGGAACGGGCTCGTGAATCGCGCCGAGTTCTTGGCGTCGGGCGCGGCCGTTCTGGTCGCGGCGCACGCGACGCCGCATTCGCTTTCCGCCAAGGTTCACGCCATCGCGCGCGCGATGCCCGGACGAATCGGCGTCTACGCCCGGACGATGGCGCCCGGTCCGGCGCTGGTCACGTATCGCGCCGGACAGCGCTTCCCAACAGCCTCGACCATCAAACTTCTGATCATGGTGACGGCCTATGCCACCGAAGAAGTCAAGCCCGGCACCCTCGACCAGACGATCGTCTTCAATCGCGGCGAGTTGATCGGTGGCTCAGATTTTATGGCGGGCGCGAGCAACGGGGAGCGCTTCACCGTCGCGCAGTTGATCGTGCCGATGATACGCGTCAGCGACAATACCGCATCCAACATGCTGATCGCGCACTTCGGAATCGCGGCAATCAACGCCGTCGGCGCGCGCGCCGGAATGACGCACACCCGACTGGCGCGGCGCTTTCTCGATTACGCCGCCATCGCCCATCACAATCAGAACGTCTCCACCCCGGCCGACATGGGACGTCTGCTCTATCTTATTGAGTCCGGGGCCCGCGAAGGGACGGGGACGATCGTTTCCGCGCGGCATTGCCGTCGTATGGTCGCAATCATGCTCGGACAGACCGACCGCGGCGGGATCCCTGCGGCGTTGCCGCGAGGAACCTCGGTCGCCAACAAGACCGGTGAGGTCGACGGAACGCGCAACGACGTCGCGATCGTCCAGCCTTACGGCGACTCGCCCTTCATCCTCGCGATCATGACGGCCGAGGCGTACGATTACGCCGCGTCTTATGCGGCGATCCGCGCCGTGACGCGAGCCACTTATGGCGCCGCGTCGCGGACCTTCGCCTGAGCGAAAATGCGGCAGCCGTAAAGCTCGCGGCCGCGTAACGCCGCCAGCTTAGCCGCACGGCGCAGGCGCTTAAAGCGCGCCTCCTGCGACCGGGCCGCCCCAAACGACTCCGGGTGCCACCACGCCAGCAGCCGGACGGGGAGACGCGCGCGCGTATACTTTGCGGCCTTACCGCTACGATGCGCCAGCATCCGTCGCGCAAGGTCCACCGTGGCGCCCGTGTAGAGCGTCCCGTCTCCGCAAAGCAGCACGTAAACGGCGGGCTTTGTAGGCACTGAGGTATTTCCGCCTCCTTACCGTAAAACGTTGGCTATGGTCAGATTCGATCCGTTCGGCGCCCTTCGCATCGCCGCCGCCGCCGCCGCGGCATCGCTCCTGGGCGCCGGCGCGGTCAGCGCCCCGCTGCCGCAGCTCCCACCCTACGCCCCAATTGCGGCGATGGTCGATGCGGTACGTGCAGACCGGTTAAAAGCGACCGACGACCGGCTCGTTAACTTCGGTACGCGCAACGATTTCTCCGAACGCACCTCAACCAGAGATCGCGGAGTCTTCGCGGCGCGCGATTGGATCGCGTCACAGTTCTCGGAGATCGCGGCCACGACCGGCGGGGCGATGACCGTTACCCTCGATACGTACGTGCAAGCGAAAACGGCGAAAACGCCGCGTGCCGTCACCGAGTCCAGCGTGATCGCGACGCTGCGCGGGAGCGCGCCGGGACGCATATACGTCATGTCCAGCCACTTCGACGACTGCGACGGCCATTGTACCGATGGAGCCGGCGTGGCGCCTGGAGCCGACGACAACGGCTCGGGCGTGTCGGCAGTCCTCGAGGCCGCGCGCGTCATGGCGAAGACACCGTTTCGCGGTACCATCGTCTTCGCGTGCTTCGACGGTGAAGAGCTGGGACTCTGGGGATCCAATCACTTCGCGCGCGAGCTAGCCGCAAAACGCGCGCCCGTCTTAGCGGTCCTTAACAACGACATCATCGGCAACTCGCTGGGCGGTGACGGGCAGAGCGAGCCAAACGTCGTTCGCGTCTTTAGCCAAGGTCTGCCGTCCGGTGCCGATATGGCCCGCGTCAATCTGGTCGGCTCGGAAAACGACTCGCCCTCGCGCGAGCTGTCGCGCTTCGTCGCCGAGATCGTTCCGGTATACCTGCCCGAGTTCACGGTACGGCAAATCTTTCGAGCCGACCGCTTCATGCGCGGCGGAGATCAAGAATCGTTCCAAGACGCCGGGTATTCGGCCGCCATCCGTTTCGTCGAACCGCACGAGAACTTCGCGCATCAGCATCAGGACGTCCGCATGCAAGACGGAACCCAGTACGGCGACCTTCCGCAGTACGTCGACGCGGCCTATCTGGCGCGGGCGACGCAAGCCAACGTGGCCTCGCTGGCAACGCTGGCGCTCGGACCGGCGCCGCCCGGTAAGCCAGAGCTGGTGACCAAGCGCCTCGGCTACGATTCGGCCTTGCGATGGACGCCCGCAGCCGGTGCGACTTCC
>DATAPM010000370.1:0-10009 GCA_036265225.1 Vulcanimicrobiaceae bacterium | reverse complement strand
GATGGCCGAGCGAATCCGCGTCTCGTCGGGCGCGTATTGCCGCTTGACGATCGAAAAGATCCCGTTGCTGCACTCACCCTCGTAAATGCTCGGGTTGCGCTGGAGGCCGCTCAGCACGGTGCGGCTCCAGTAATCGCCTTCGATATCGGAGCGAATCAGCAGATAGTCGACGCGCTCGTGCGCGTTGGTGCCGGCCGGCGGCAGCAACCCGGCAAGCTCGTTGCGAAACGAGCGAAGCCGCACCATTTCGGCGCTCTGCGTCGCAGACGAGTAATCGGAGAGCAGGTGATCGTACGTATGGATACCGGCATCCGTGGCCGAGCCCGGACTCTCTTGGAACGACCACGCCGTGTAACTCTTCTGCAGGCTGACGAGCTTCTGCTCGTAGCTCAGCGGCGCCGGCCTTGCCGGCGTCATACTCGCAATCATGACCAGCGTCAGAGCAAGAGCGAAGCGGCGTATCACAGCGCGTACACCGGAGCGGGTACGAGGTCGAGCAGTTCGTCGAACGTGCTAATCGTATGCCGGGGGGGCAGCAACTCTTGCGGATACTCCTTTCGCTCCCAGTTCATCCAGATCGCGCCCAGGCCGGCGCCTTGCGCTCCGGCGACGTCGACGCGCGGATCGTCTCCGACGTACCAGGTTTCGTCGGCCGGCGTTCCGAGGCGCGCCGCGAGCAGATCGAAGGCTCCGGCCTCCGGTTTGCGCTCGCCGATTTCGCTGCTGACCAACACCGGACCGTCGAAGCCGGATTGCATAGCTTTGCGCGCTTGCAGCGGATTCCATCCATTGCTGAGAACGGCGACGGCAATGCCGCGCCGCCGCAACGTTCCGAGCATGCGCTTTACACCGGGGAGCGGCACGACGAACTCTTCGACCATATCGACGGCATTGGCGCGAAACGTCTCGACGAACGATCGATCGGGTTCGAGGCCGCGCTCGCTCACGAATCGCCGCACCGCTTCGTCAATGGAAAACTCACCGCCGCGCTGGCGTGCCAGCAACGCATCAATGCTCTCGATCTCGTCGGCCATCGTTCCGAGCGTACGCCCACCGCGCGCCAGCACGAATTCGAGCAGGCGCAGCAGCGCTACGCGTTCGAGCTGGTTATCAATTGCGAGCGTACGATCGATGTCGAAACCGATCCCGCGGACGGCGGTCATCCTCGGCGCGTTCGGTCTATCGCGGGCCCGGTCCCGTCACGACGCGGACGAACGCGTCGGGACGGACGTATTTCGCCAAGGCCTGCTGAATGGTCGCCGCGCTGGCGTCAAGCTCGTTTCGGGCGTCGATGACGCTTTGGTCGAGCGGCAGCCCGAGATCGGAGAAACTCAGCAGCTGCTGCGTGACGCCGCTGTAACTCGAAACGCTGATGGGAATCCGCCCCATCAAGAGCGCCTTGGAACTCAACAGACGCGCCGGATCGATCGGCTCGCGCGCGAGCTGGCCGAGGACGGCTTGGATTTGGTCTTGCGCCGGCACGATTTTTTGCGGATCGCAGGCGTAGTCGATGCCGAAGGCGCCGCGTACGCGTTCCGCGCTTACCGAACTTTCGACCGAGTAGACGTAGCCGTGAACCTCCCGGAGATCGTGGTAGAGCAGCGACGAATAGAACCCACCGGTCAGTACGGCGTTGGCAACTTGCAGCGGCGCCCACGCCGGATCCGAACGCACGATCGGCAGCGTCTCGATGAGACGCACCGACGATTGCACGCGTCCCGTCGCCGGCACCTCGGCCTGGCTGGGAGCGTTGGCTGGAACGGCTGGAAGCTCGACGTTGGGCTTAGGCCCGCTCGCCGCCCATCCGCCGAAGTACTTTTCGAAGACCGCCCGCGCCGCTTGCGGCGTCGTGTCGCCGATGACGACGATCGTCGTGAGATCGGGGCGGTAGGCCGCGGTGAACCATCGCTTGGCGTCGTCGAGAGTGAGCGCGGCGATGCTCTTGGGTGTCGCGAACCGTTGCGACGGATCGCCGGCCGGATACAACGCTTTGGCGAGCGCTACCGCGGCCAGATGGTCGGGCGCGGTCATTTCGCCCTCGAGTTCGCCGGCGATCTGCTGCTGCACGACCGAGAAGTCGGCCGCCTTAAAGGCCGGATGCAACTGCTCGTCGGCCAGCAGCTGGACGCCGCGATCGAAGTTCGCCGAAAGCACGTCGAGACCAAAGCTCGTCCCAGTCTCCGTGGAGGCGGCGATCGCATCGAGCTCCCGCTGCAAGGCGACGCGACCGTACGTCGTGGTGCCATAGGGGAGCAGCCCGTCGGTAAGATCGGCGATGCCCTCCTGTCCTGGCGGCTCCTGCACTTGCGGATTGTTTTGGATATCGCCGTCAACGACGACCGTCCGCGAAATATGTTCCTCTTGAACGACGAGGCGAATGCCGTTCGACAGCGTCATGTCGACCGGCGCGAGCGTCTGTTCGGGCACGTGAAGGTTCTGCAGCACGCTCTGCGCCCAGGCGGGAAGCGGCTCGTGCTTGCTGGGCGGAATGAGATTGTTCTCCTTCGCCATGCCGCTGCCGCCGCTGTTGACTGCGCCGCTATTCTTCGGCACCGCATACGCGACGACGGCGTGCTTGTTGTCGAGGTAGGTGCGCAGGACGCGATTGACGTCGGACACGCCGACGCGATCGAATCGCGCGATCATGTCGTCGGGCGAGTTGAGCCCCTGAACGGCCACCGCCTGACTCCATTGAAAGGCTTGCCCCTCAATCGAGTTAGCGTTGAACTCCAAGGCGGAGATTTCGCGCAGCTTTGCCGCTTGCACGAGATCGGCCGGCACGCCGTCCTGCTGGTACTTCTTGATGATGGCGCGTAGCAGCGCGTCGATCTTTTCCGGCGGCGTCGAAACCGGCACGGCGCCGAAGGCGATGCTGATGCCGGCCTTCGGATAGGTCTGGGTTACGAACTGCGTCCCGAGCGCTTTTCCGGTGTACGCCAGTCCGCCGAAATCGCTGCGCTGGCTGCTAAGCACGTCGCTGAGTATCTCGCCCGCCGCGTAATCGGCGCTGTCGTAGCCGGGAAAGCGATATCCCAGCAACACGGCCGTATAGGCCTGATCGGAGCTATCGTGATAGAGCGCCGGCCGCAGCGGCCGGAGTGAAACCGGCTCGCGCGCCGGCAGCGCTGCGGCCGGAAGGGTGCCGAAGATCTCTCGGACTTTGGCGATCGTTGCTTGCGGATCGACGTTTCCGACGATCACGTAGATGGCGTTGTTGGGGTGGTACCACTTTTGGTAGTATTTTCGCAGCTGCGCGCTGTTGACGGCGTTGTCGAATGCGGCGACGGTCCCCAGCGTGTTCTTCGCATACGGCGTGCCGCCGATAAGCCGGTTCTGCATCTTAGTGAAGAGGCGATAGAAGGCGTCGCTATCGTCTTGCTTGACCTCTTGAATGATTGCGCCGCGTTCTTGGCCCCACAACTCGGGGGTCAGCAGCAGCCCTTCGGCGCGAGAGCGCTCGGCGCGCAACGCGATGTCGAGATACGCCGACGGAACGGTGAAGTAATACTGCGTGACGTTGCTCTCGGTGTCCGCATCGAACGCACCGCCCGTAATTCCGATCGAGTCCATCAGTTGCGCCGACGAGAGCGACGCGCTGCCGCGGAACATCATGTGCTCGGTTGCGTGGGCCAACCCCGGAATCCACTGCTCGTCGGAGCCGGCCTCGTAGTTCAGCATCGCGGTGGCGACCGGCGCGAGCGTGTTGCGCACGACGATGACGCGTAGGCCGTTGGAAAGGGTGGCTCGCGCGACGTCTTGCGTGGCGGCTCGGCCGGCGCTCGGCGAGATGGAGAGCGCCGCCGCCGTTAAGACGGCCGCGAGCACAAAGCTGCGGTTGGGCATGCCCGCCGCTATTCGCGCCGCTGCCGCCTAACCCTCACGACGAAAGCAGCAGGGCGCGCGTGCTCGGCGCCGCTTCGAGTGCCGCCCGCAGCCCGGCGTGCTCTGGCCGCTCCAGTGCCGGGTCTGCCGAGACGATGGCCTCGGCGGCGCGCTTGGCGGCGCGATAGACGTCAATGTCGCGAACGAGATCGCCGAGCTTGAGGTCCGCGACGCCGGATTGCACGGTGCCGGCGAGTTGGCCGGGACCGCGCAGGCGCAGATCTTCGTCGGCAATCTTAAAGCCGTCGGTTGACCGGGTGAGGATCTCCAGCCGCTCGCGCTCACCGGCATCGTCGGGATAGACGAGGATGCAATACGACTTCGCCGCACCTCGTCCGACGCGTCCGCGAAGCTGGTGCAGTTGCGCCAATCCGTAATGGTGCGCGTCGAGTACGACCATCGCGGTTGCATTGGCAACGTCCACGCCAACCTCGACCACCGTCGTCGAAACCAACACGTCGAGCTCGCCGCGCACGAAGCGCGCCATCGTCCCCTCTTTATCGCGCGCCGAGAGCCGCCCGTGCAGCAACCCGACGCGCAGATCGGTGAACACCTTGCGCTGCAGCCGCTCGGCTTCAACTACGGCGCTGGTGAGTGCGTTTTCGCCCTCTTCGATCGCCGGCGCGACCACGTAGGCTTGATTGCCGCGGGCAACGATCTTGCGCACGAAGTCGTAAACGCGTTCCAACCGGCTCGACCGCACGGCAAAGGTTTCGATCGGCGTTCGCCCGGGTGGAAGCTCGTCGAGCCGTGAATTGTCGAGATCGGCGTACACCGACTGCGCCAGCGTCCGCGGGATCGGCGTCGCCGTCATGTGCAGTGTGTGCGGCGACCCGCCTTTCGCGCGTAGCAGCGCGCGCTGTTCGACGCCGAAGCGATGCTGCTCGTCAATGATGGCAAGGCCCAAACGATCGAAGTCGACGCCTTGCGTGAGCAGCGCGTGCGTCCCTACGGCAACGGCGGCCGCGCCGGCGGCAAGCTTTTCGACCGCCGCGCTTCGCGAGCGCGCGCTCTGACTGCCGAAAACCGCTTCGAGCGCGATGCCGAAGGGGAGCAACAGCGGCGCCAGTTTTCTGGCGTGCTGCCATGCGAGCAACTCGGTCGGCGCCATCAGCGCCGACTGCATTCCGTTGGCGGCCGCCAGCAGAATCGCGGCCGCCGCAACCAACGTCTTTCCGCTGCCGACGTCGCCTTGCAGCAATCGGTTCATCGGAACGTCGCGCCGCATGTCGTCCCAAATTTCCCCGATCACGCGGCGCTGCGCGCCGGTCAAAGCAAAGGGCAGCGACTCTTCGAGGCGATCCAGTAAATCGGTTGGGACGTTGAGCGCTCGGGCATCGTGATCGCGCTCGCGCTCGGCGCGCCGCAGTTGCGCACCCGTCGCCAGCGCCAGAAACTCGGCGAAAACAAAACGCTCGCGGGCAAGCTCGGCTTCCTGCGGATCCTGTGGTGCGTGTGCGGCGCGATACGCATCGCGCAGCGGGAGATAACCGCGTTCGCGGGCCAGCGCCGGCGGAAGCGGATCGGGCGGTGCCAGCTCCAGCAGACGCGGCAGGTTCTTCTTAACCACCATCGCGATCTTGCGGCTGGCCAGTTCCTTGCTGGCGCGGTAGACCGGCACCAGCTCGCCGCGATACTGTTCGTTCTCACCGAGCTGCGCGTACTGCGCGACGTTGACGATCGGACCGGTGAAGTTGCGCTCCACGCGGCCGCGTACGAACAGCTTCATCCCGTCGCGGAAACGTCCGTACGCGTAGCGGTTACGCCCGATCCACTTCGCGCTAAACGGCGTCCCGGCGGCATCGCGCAACGCAACCTCGACGATCTCGAGACCGCGCACGCGCCGTTCCTTCACGCCGGTCACCCATCCGACGGCATTATCTTCTCCCTCACCTTGGCCCAGACGCGCGGCCGGCGTCGGAAAGCGCAGGTCGTCGTAACGAAAGGGTAAGTACTCCAGCAGCGCTTGCGCGCTCCCGATGCCTAACGATGTAAAGAGCGGCGCGGTCTTCGGGCCGACGCCGCCTAAACCGGAGATTTCCAAGCCGCACTCAATCGCTGGAGTTCGCCGTACGCGTCGCGCACCAAAGGAGTTGGCACGCCGTGTCGCTCGCCCAGTTCGCTGACCGCACCCAAAATTGGATCCAGCTCGAGCGCGCGGTGCTGCTCGGCGTCCTGCAGCATCGAGGTTCGCACGTTGTCGAGCCGGGCTGCATAAGCGATGCGCGCTTCAACGTCAACGTCCCCGACGACCCCCATCGCTTGTCCCACGGCCAACGCTTCGTGCATCAAGGCGGCAACCTGCCGCCGCGCCGCGGAATCCGCAAGCATCGGCTGGATTTTGAGCCCGCGCAGTGCGCTGACGGCATTGAGGCCCGTATTGTTGACCAGCTTGAGCCAGACCGTCTGCCGGACGTTCGCATCGGCCTCGCCGGCGAGACCAGCCGAACGCAGCGCGCCGACCAACTCGTCGACGCAAGGGCCGGCCCCCCCGCCGGCATCGCCGCAGACGTACCGCAGCCCCCCGCTCTGTCGCACGTAGCCCGGCTCGAGGATCTCGCCCGACACGTGCACGACCGATCCGATCGTCTGCTCGTCGGGAAAGAGGCGCCCGATGGCGCCCTGCGGATCGACGCTGCGCAGCGGCGGTACCCGCACGTACCAAAAAGGAAGACCGTTTTGCATCGTGACGATTCGAGTGGCCGTTCCCGAAAGCGGGGCGAGCTGCGGGAGGAAGCCCGGCCACTGGTGCGCTTTAAAGGTAAGCAGCACGAAGTCGAAGTTGCCGAGCTCGCGCAGATCGTCGCTGGCATCGATCCGCGCCGTAAAGGCGCCCAGATCGCTGGCAACCCGCAGCCCGTCGCGCACAATCGCTCGCAGATGCTCGCCGCGGGCGACGACGCCGACGGGAAACCCGGCCCGCGCAAGAGCCGCAGCAACAAATCCGCCGATGGCACCCGCGCCGACTACCGCGACTCGCATTGGGGGAAACTTCAGGCGACGGGCAGATTCGAACTGCCGAATGGGGCTTTTGCAGAGCCCTGCCTTACCACTTGGCTACGTCGCCTCACGTGTGACCGCTTCTTACCGAGCGGGTAGTGGGAATCGAACCCACGCATCAACCTTGGGAAGGTCGCAGGCTACCATTACATCATACCCGCGCCAGGCGACCCTTCCGGTTCGAGCAGCCTCATACCGGCCCCTACAACACGCGCCCGGACCAAAGCGCCGCACCGCCTCAAGCAAGAAGACTAACCGAGCGCGCCAGCACGATGGCGATGGTGATTAGCGAGATCAGAGCCTCGAAGCCCATCAGCGACTTGGCCCAGCGGCTGAGCGGAAAGACGTCGGCCGGACTAAACGCCATCGAGTTGGTCAGCGACAGATAGAAATAATCCAGGAACTGCGGTTTCCACATCGGGTCAATGCAGCGCGCCGCCGGGCTGTGCGTGAACATCAGCTCCATCTGCGGAAAGAGAAAGTCGGCGTTGCGAAACTCGGTCGCCGCCGAGGCATGCGCGCGCGCGTCGGGTCCGTCGCCGTCGAGCTCCCAGAACCAGAGCGCGAAGACGATCATGTTGGTCAGCCATATCTGCGCGCCGATGCGCAGCAGCCCGCCTGCCGAATGTACCAGCGCTTTCTCGGGATGAAAAAAGTGCGCGATGAGCAACAACACCGACGCCAAGTTGAAGATGGTTACCAGTGCGATGAGCCCGATGCTCCAAAAGCGCGTCCGTCGCGTTTCGCGGCGGCGTCGCGGCTCGAGGATTGAAAGCGGAATCAACACCAGGAGCACGAGTGCCGGCGCCACCCAGATCGGCCCGATCGTCAGCCGAGGCGGCAGCGTAACGTACAGCACCATCGTCGCCAATACGGCAATCGATGCGTGCCAGCGCGGTTCGTGGCGCACGACCATTTTTTCAGCCTGCACGACTACGCACCGTTCGCTCGCCTTGGCGGCGCAACCCGCCGCATTCGGTAGGCCTTATGAGGGATATGCCTACCGATTTTAGAGACGGAAAGACTTTTCCACGCCGTGGCCGTGAGACGATCGGCGAAGCGCTTTGGCTGCTTCGTATCTCCGACAAGGGCCGGGCTGCAGCTGCCGGCACCATCTACGACTACATTTATCCATGCCCGATGGACAAGGGCATGTTGGAGCGGTGGGGCGTCACGCCCGTCGAATTTGATGAGGCGCTTCGTGAATACGCCAGCGACCAGTCGCTTTTTGCCTGGTTTTCCGAGCGCGTCGCGCCGCAAGACGTACGGCGCGCGAACGAATGGCTGGTCAGCGAACGGGGCGAGAATCTTGACCGCCAGGACGCCGAGGAGACCGTTCCGGTCACGCACGGCTAATGGGTAAGATGGTCGACTTCGTTCGGCCCGACGGCGCCACCGCGCCGGGATACCTGGCCGAAGCTCCCGACCTCGACCTGCAGCGCCCCCCGGGCATCGTTATGTACGAGGAGTGGTGGGGCGTTGACGAACGCATCAAAGAGACGGCGGATCGTCTCGCATCCTACGGTTTTAACGTCCTCATCCCCGATCTATTTCGAGGGCGCAGTGCGGCGACCGGGGACGAAGCCAATCATCTGATGGAAGGCCTCGACTTTGGCGACGCGGCGACGCAAGATGGCGTCGGCGCGGCTCGCTACTTACGCGAACTCGGCGCAGAGCGCGTTGGCGTGATGGGATTCTGCATGGGCGGCGCATTGGCGTTGCTGGACGTCATACACACGACCGAATTCGACGCCGCTAGCCTTTGGTACGGCTACCCGCCGCCGGAGGCCGGCGACCCAAGCAAGATCTCGGTTCCCGTGCAGGGACACTGGGCGACCGAAGACCAGCACTTTACCCTCGCCGGCGCTGAGGCGCTCGAGCAGAAGCTGCGTGACGCGGGAGTGCAATATGAGTTTCATCGCTACGATGCCAAGCACGGTTTCTACAACACCGGTAAGCCCGGTCAAGGTGGTCTTGGACACTACCATCCCGAGTACGCCGAAACGGCGTGGCGTCGCACCGTAGAGTTTTTCGAGCGCACCCTGCGCCAACCCGATTAGCCTCGGGCGCTACCCCCGTTTTTGAGGTATGATGCTGCAGCGTCAAACCGGGACGGATCTTCTTCGAGCCTCCCAATAGCGGTATTGCAAGCGTTGCATAGGAGCCCACGCACCCGTCCCGATTGGTGGTCATGGTCGACATAGAGATAGTGCAGAAACATGGCCCCGTGGCGGACCCGCTTGGCGGCCTTGCATTCCGCCCAAATTTTGCGGCAAATCGCACACCGGCCATTCTGTGACTCGAGCATGGCCTTGAGAAGGTCCATGGACAACCCGTATTTGCGTACGACATAGGCTGCCTGCTGCTTTTGCCGCCGCACCTCGCTCTTGTGATAATACTCGCGACCCCAGCGATTATGGCAGCTCAGGCAACGAGCCCCACCCGATCTTAATAAGACTTTCGCGGCCCCGCAGTTGCCGCAGTGGCTCGCGCGTTCTCTTGGCATGCCTCAATTGATCGCATGCGTGTGTGCCAGGGCGGTGGCACCAAAAAAAGAAGAAGGCCCGGTTTTTCGCCGGGCCTTCTTCTATAGTGTGCCAAGGGCGCGAATCGAACGCGCGACACCGCACTTTTCAGGCGCGTGCTCTACCGACTGAGCTACCTTGGCGCGCCGGTTAGGGCGAGCGCACCGCATTTTGTTTTGCGCGGACATGCGGTGCGCTCGGGATTATGGCGACGCTGATGGGGCTCGAACCCACGACCTTCGCCGTGACAGGGCGACGCTCTAACCAACTGAGCTACAGCGCCAGATACCGAAAGCGACGAGGCGAGTGGTGGGCACGGTTGGGATTGAACCAACGACCCCCCGCGTGTGAAGCGGATGCTCTCCCACTGAGCTACGCGCCCGCACCGGCTCCGGCACCTTGGACAAAAGCGTATCTTACCCTACCGCTCCGGGGAGTGTCCAGCACGGAGAGCGCGGGGCGTGGGCAGAAAGTCCGCTCGTGAACGTCGTCGCCGTGATCGTTGCCGCCGTCGTGTCGGCGGCCACCTCCGTTCACCTGCCGGTCGCAGCTGCCGGCCCGCAGGCGCAAGCCGAAATCGATCGCGCGCTCTTCTTCTATTA
>DATAPM010000369.1:0-3545 GCA_036265225.1 Vulcanimicrobiaceae bacterium | reverse complement strand
GGAGAGCTCGAGCTTGACGCGGCGCTCGGCCAGACGCTTGCGCAACCGCTGCAGCTGCAGGTCGACGATTGTCAGCAGTTCGTCTTCGGTAAGCGCGTGGAAGACGATAATCTCGTCGACGCGGTTGAGGAACTCCGGACGGAAGTGCTGGCGCAGCTCGTCGAGTACGGTCGCCCGCATCACCGCGTAATCGGTGCCTTCGAAGGAGCCCTTGTAGTCGAGGATGCGATGGCTGCCGATATTCGAGGTCATGATCACGATCGTGTTTTTGAAATCGACCGTATGGCCCTGACCGTCGGTCAGGCGCCCGTCGTCGAGAATCTGCAAGAAGACGTTGAAGACGTCGGGGTGGGCCTTTTCCACTTCGTCGAAGAGAATCACCGAGTACGGCCGGCGGCGCACCGCTTCGGTAAGTTGACCACCCTCTTCGAAGCCGATGTATCCGGGCGGTGCTCCGATCAAGCGCGCGACGGTGTGCTTCTCTTGATACTCCGACATGTCGATGCGTATGAGCGCGCGTTCGTCGTCGAAAAGATATTCGGCGAGCGCGCGCGCCAGCTCGGTCTTACCGACGCCGGTCGGCCCCAAGAAAATGAACGATCCGATGGGGCGATTGGGATCGGCCAAACCCGAACGCGACCGCAAAACGGCTTCGGCGACGGCGTCTACGGCTTCGTTCTGGCCGACGACACGCCGATGCAGCTCGTCCTCGAGGTGGAGCAACTTCTGCTTCTCCCCTTCGAGCAGCTTGGAGACCGGAATGCCGGTCCACCGCGCGATCACGCCGGCAATGTCGTCCTCGTCAACCTCCTCCTTGGACAGGCGCGCGCCGTTGTTGTGCGCGAGCTGCTGCTCCTCGGATTCGACCTGCTTTTCCAGTTGCGGCAGCGTGCCGTAGCGAAGCTCGGCCACCTTATTGAGATCGTACTGACGCTCGGCATGCTCGATCGCGAGCTTTGTTGCTTCGATCTCCTCACGGAGCCGGCGGAGCTTTACGGCGGCGTTCTTTTCGGCCTCCCATCGAACGCGGAGGCGCGCCTGATCTTCGCGCAGCCGGGCGATCTCTTTTTCTAACTCTTCCAGCCGGCGGCGGCTGGCGCTGTCGCCTTCCTTGCGCAGCGCTTCGCGCTCGATCTCCAATTGAAGCACGCGCCGCGAAACTTCGTCGAGCTCCTGCGGCATCGAATCGATCTCGGTGCGCAGTTTTGCCGCCGACTCATCGACCAAGTCGATGGCCTTGTCGGGCAAGAATCGATCGGTGATATAGCGATTGCTCATCGTTGCCGCCGCCACGAGTGCCGCGTCCTTGATGCGCACGCCGTGATGAGCTTCGTATTTTTCCTTGAGGCCGCGCAGAATCGAGATGGTGTCCTCAACGCTGGGCTGGTCCACCGTCACCGGCTGGAAGCGCCGCTCCAACGCGGCATCCTTCTCGATATATTTCCGGTATTCGTCGAGCGTCGTCGCGCCGATCATGTGCAGCTCGCCGCGCGCCAGCATCGGCTTGAGCAGGTTGCCGGCATCCATCGCCCCTTCGGCCTTCCCGGCACCGACGACGGTGTGAAGCTCGTCGACGAAGAGGACGATCTGTCCCTCCGAAGACGCGACGTCTTTGAGGACGGCCTTGAGCCGCTCCTCGAACTCGCCGCGATACTTCGCGCCGGCAATTAACGCGCCCATATCGAGCGACACGATGCGCTTGTTCTTCAATCCTTCGGGCACGTCGCCGCGAACGATGCGCTGCGCCAAGCCCTCGACGATGGCCGTCTTACCGACGCCGGGATCGCCGATAAGCACGGGATTATTTTTGGTGCGGCGCGACAAGACTTGAATGATGCGGCGTATCTCTTCGTCGCGGCCGATCACCGGATCGAGCTTGCCGCGTTCGGCCTCGAGCGTCAGGTCTCGACCGTAGCGCTCGAGCGACTTGTAGGTGCCTTCCGGGTCTTTGGTCGTGACGCGCTGGTTGCCGCGCACTTGGCGCAGCGCCTGCAGCAGCTTGTCTTTGGTTAAACCGGCGTCGCGAAACAGGCGGCCGGCTTCACCCGATGCCTGCGCCATCGCCAACAGAACGTGTTCCACGGAAGTATAGTCGTCTTGCAGCGCCTTGGCTTCGTTCTCGGCCACGCTCATGATGCGCGCCAGCTCGGGCGAGAGCGTAACCTGCGCCGAATCGGCACTGCTGCCGCTCAACCGTGGGAGCTTACCGATAGCTTCCTCGGCGCGCTGCACGATCGCTTTCGGATCGGCGCCCGCCGCAGCGAGAATGTCGGGCGCGATGCCACGCTCCTGGTCGAGCAGCGCGGCAAGCATGTGCTCGGGAGCTGTTTGCGTGTTATGTTCGTGCAGCGCGCGCGAATAGGCCGCGTTGAGCCCGTCGGCGACGCGCTCGGTCATCTTATCTACGTTCATTTTTCAAACACCATCTAAAGCGCCCGGTACTCGGTGCTGACGCGCTCGACCTCTGCTTGGTATTTTGCGCCCTGGTCGCGCTGCACCGCCGTCGGCGCTTGAAACGACGAACCCATCCGGCCGATGAGGTCGAATACTTGTTCGCGCAACCCGGCAGGTCCGCTGAGGTCTTCGATGTTGCGTGGGCTGTAGGTTAGTTGCCTGCGGAACGAAGCGAGCGCGGCGGATTGCTTTGGCGCTGCGTGCTTGAGGCGGGCGTCGATCTTGTTGAGCAGCGTGTCGATCGTTCCTAGATCGCGATAGAGCGCCGTCATAAAATCGTACCTCTTTTGGTACCGCGACGCCGCCGGGTCGCGTGGGTCCGCCTTGACGGTCAGCGGCGTGGCGATCGCGGCCCCGGCAACCGTTAGCCGGATGGAATACGCGCCGGGTAAAACTTCCGCGCCCTCGTCAGGACCCTCGTTTCCTTTGAACGTTCCGGTCCACTTTGCCGGACCGTTCTCCCGAAGGTCCCACGACGCGCGATTGAGGCCGACGTGCTTCGGAACGTGCTTGCTCTCCAATTTCCGGATGACGTCGCCGCGTGCGTCGACGATTTCGAGCGTTACGTTCTTGGCGCTGCGCGGCAGATAGTAGTTGACGATCGCACCGTAGGGCGCGTTAGGTCCGACGAACTCGTTTGGCGGGACGGAAGGATCGGGGAACGTATTGACGGGTGCCCACTGCCACATGCGATACGCATCGCGCGGCGCGAAGAGCGCGACGTTTCCCGACTGCGTGCGCGCCCATTGCTGCAATGGTGTCAAGTCGTCGAGAATCCATACGCCGCGCCCGTGCGAAGCCACCACAAGATCGTTGGCGTCAGGCTGAATCTCGAGATCGTAGATTGCCGTTGCGGGCGCGTTGAGTCGCAACGACTGCCAGTGCGCGCCACCGTCCATCGTTATCCAAATCCCGCGATTGGTGCCGGCATACAGCACGTTGCCGTTGCGGGGATCCTGCCGGATGCTGCGCGCGAACTGATTGGACGGGAGATTGCCGGAAATCGAGTGCCAGTGCGCGCCGTAGTCATCGGTGCGCAATAAGTACGGGCGGTCGTCGCCGAGCAAGTGCCGCTCGACCGCGATGAACGC
>DATAPM010000368.1:0-27785 GCA_036265225.1 Vulcanimicrobiaceae bacterium | reverse complement strand
TTCTTGCGCAGATAGAGCACGCCGGCGCAGACGACCGAGAAGGCGATGAGCGTGCCGATGTTCACCAAGTTCAGCAAATTGTTGAGCGGTACGATGAGCGCCAGAACGGCGACGACGAGGCCGGTGATCATCGTCGTGACGAGCGGCGTCTTGAAGCGCGGGCTTACTTTCGCGACGATTGGGGGAAGCATTCCGTCGCGCGCCATGACGTAAAAGATGCGAGACTGCCCGAGCAGCGAGGCGAGCGCGACGCTCGTCGTGCCGGCCAGCACGCCGATGGTGATAACCCAGTTCAGCACCGGCATGTGCAGCGGCGCCAGCGCGTAGACCAACGGGTTCTTGATCGGCACCTGACTCCAGGGAACCGCACCGACGAGAACGATGGCTGTCGCGCAATAAATTACCGTGCCGATCGCCAGCGCGCCGATCACGCCGACGGGTACGTCGAACTGCGGGCGCTTGCACTCTTCCGCCGTGGTCGTCGCGGTGTCGAAGCCGATGTAGCTGAAGAAGACGTAGGCGCCGATGGCGATGATGCCGTAGGGCTGCGCCGACGACGAGTAGTCGGCCATGCCACCGAAGGGACGCAGCGTTCCCCATCCGACCGGATTAAAGTTGTGCAGGTTTGCGGCGTGCACGAGAAAGGCACCGGCGACGATGAAGACGACCAACGCCGAAATCTTGAGCACGACGAAGACGTTGTTGACGGTCGCCGACTCGCGAATGCCGATCGAGAGCAAGGCGCTCAGGCCGATCACAAAAACGGCCGCGACCAGGTCGAACTGTGAATGGACGAGGTCCCAGTTGGCGGGTTGCCACCAGGCGCCGTGCATGACCAAGTTCGATTGCTGGGCCCATACCGGTAAAACGAGCCCCGCATCCTTGGCGACGTCCTGGATCGCGGCAGAAAACTGTTGGGCGACGGGCGCGGCGCTGATTCCGTATTCGAAGATCAGCGCGAAGCCGATGATCCAGGCGAAGAGCTTGCCCATGGTGGCGTAGGCGTAGGTGTAGGCGCTTCCGGCGACGGGAACCATAGCCCCCAGCTCGGCGTAGCAAAGGGCGGCGAAGAACGAAGTCAGTCCGGCCAGCAGATACGAGATGATGACTGCCGGACCGGCTCCTTTGACGCCCGTGCCGATCGTCGTGAAGATTCCGCCGCCGATCATCGTCCCCAAGCCGATGGCGACGAGGTCTTTCGCCGTCAGCGCGCGGCGCAGAATTTTGCGCGAGCCAAGTTCGCGCAGCTTCTCAACGTCGGTCGTCGCAAAGAGCGCCGAAAAGAACGACATTACCGCCCCGCTTCGGAGCTCAAATGCGGGTTCCCCGCAGAGGCTACGACGGTGGGCGGCTCGACGGATCCCACAGATGCTCGGGAACGCCGAGCGCGTCGTTGATCCAGCGTGCCCAAACGAAGAGTGCGTCCGAGAGGCGATTGAGATAACGCAGCGCTGCGGGCGGCTCGGCTTCGCCGTCTTCCGCAAGCCCGACGACGAGACGCTCGGCGCGCCGGCAAATGGTGCGGGCCACGTGCAGCTGGGCGCCGGGAAGCGATCCCCCGGGATGGATAAAGTTTGCCAGCGCCGGGAGGTCGTTTTCAGCCACGTCAATAGCACGTTCGAGCGCCTGCGCGTCGGCGTCGCCGACGCGCGGTGCGTTTTGCCCACGCTCCGGCAGCGGCGGGGCGAGATCGCTGCCAAGATTGAAGAGCGCGTCCTGCGTCCAGGCCAGCCAGGCATTTAAGCGGGCCGCGCGTTCGAGGCCGGCCAGCGACGGACGCAGCGCCGCCCGGGCTATGCCGATGGTGCTCGAGAGCTCGTCGACGGTACCGTACGCTTCGATGCGCCGAGCGCTCTTGCTGATCCGCGCGCCGCCGATCAGGCCCGTCGTCCCGGCATCGCCCGTGCGGGTGTAGATGCGCGTGTGCTTAGCCATCGCTCTTTCATAATGCGCGGCGAGCGCGCTCAATCCCGGCAAGCGTCGTTACAGGCGCTCGCGCATAGGCACGCGAAGCGGGGCCGGTCATGTCCGAAACGTTCGCCGGGAGCGCGCTCAAGGAGATCCCTCCCAAGGCGGCCGACCTATCCGCGTGGTACACCGCGGTCTGCTTGCGGGCCGAACTGGTTTCGTATTCGCCGGTGCGGGGATGCGTGGTTTTGCGCCCCTACGGTTTCGGCTTGTGGGAGAATCTGCAAAGACAGCTCGACGAGCGCTTCAAGGCGACCGGACACGAGAACGCTTATTTTCCGCTCCTCATTCCCGAGAGTCTGCTGATCCGCGAGGCCGAGCACGTCGAAGGCTTCGCGCCGGAAGTAGCGTGGGTAACGCAAGGCGGCAGTGAAAAGCTGACCGAGCGGCTGGCCATACGGCCGACCTCCGAAGCGATGGTCGGCACGATGTACGCCCAATGGGTCGAGTCGTATCGCGACCTGCCCATCCTCATCAACCAATGGGCCAACGTCGTGCGCTGGGAGAAAGCCACGCGCCCGTTTCTCCGTACCATGGAGTTCCTCTGGCAAGAGGGTCACACCGCGCACGCCACGTCTGCTGAAGGTCGTGAGGAGACCCTGCGAATGCTCGAGGTATATCGTGACTTCGCCGAAAACGTCGCCGCGATACCGGTCTATCACGGACGAAAGAGCGCCAGCGAGCGCTTTCCCGGAGCGGTCGAAACGTTCTCCATCGAAGCGTTGATGCCCGACGGCAAAGCGCTGCAGTCCGGGACGTCGCACGATCTCGGGCAAAACTTTGCCAAAGCCTACGATATTAAGTTCGTCGATTCGGATCGCGTCATCAAGCACGCATACACCACTTCTTGGGGCGTCTCGTGGCGAATGCTCGGCGGAATGATCATGGCCCACGGCGACGACCGCGGGCTGCGCATTCCCCCGAAGATGGCCCCCATCGAGGCGATCCTCGTTCCAATCGTGCGCTCCAACGACCGCCGTGCCATCGAGTGCTGCGAACGGGTTGCGACCTCGCTGAAAGCGGCCGGGTTTCGAGCGCGCGTCGACACGCGCGACGAACAGCCCGGCTGGAAATATAGCGAGTGGGACATGCGCGGCGTACCGATTCGCATCGAGATCGGTCCGCGCGACGTGGATGCCGGAACCGCCGTCATGGCGCGGCGCGATCGGGCCAAGGGCGATCCCGATCAGCGCGAGAGCGTGCCTCTGGACCGAATCGCGAGCGTTTTGCGCGAGCGCCTCGATGACGTGCAGCGCTCGCTCTACGATCAAGCGAAGGCATTTCTCGAATCTCACACGTTCGCCACTGGGAAGCGCGAGGAGTTCTTCGAGCTTCTGCGCGGCCGCGCCGGAATGGTCGACATTCATTGGTGCGAGCGTCCCGAATGTGAAGCAGCGGTCAAAGCTGCGACCGGCGCGACGACGCGCATCGTAAGGGAGGCTGACTCACCGGCCGGCGTCTGCACGGCATGCGGAGAGCCGGCGAAAGCTCGGGCTTATTTTGCGCAATCGTATTAGTTTTCGGCTCGGCGCAGCGGTGGGTGCGGGGGCACTGATCCTGGGCCTGGCCGGTGCCGTTTCGCAGGCCTATACGCCGAGCATTGCCGACTTGGACGCGGCCGCGCGAGCCTCGGGAAATCGGCGCGACCTCGCCGAGCACATCGGCGATTCGGTCTTCGCGATCGAGTGGCCGGCCGAAGTCAGCCACATCTCGGCCAACGAGCTCGGCAGTCACCTCATCGTCGGCATCCGCATCTGGGGCGTGAAGTTCCACAAGCCGCTGACGCGGGACGAGTTCATCGACGAAGTCATCGGACTGGTCGGCAAGACCTTCTCCGCCGTGCCTTCAGCCGAAGAGATCGACGTCTGGGCCAGCGTGCCGATCGTCGTTGGCCGCGACGTGGTCGTCAGCGGCGACTTGGCGAAGCCGACGTCGCGCCTCGTTTTCAGCGTCACCGTGCGGCGAGACGAGGCCGACGCAAAGCTGCGAGCTCGAGCCGACTCGGGCGAAGGCGTTTTTTGGGACCAGGAATGGGTTCGCTCCGCTTTCAAAGAGGCGATGTAGTGTACGCGAAGACGACGCTGCCCGGCGGCTTGCGGGTTTTGACCGAGACGATGCCGAGCGTCCGCTCCGCCACGGTCGGCATTTGGGCCGACGTGGGCTCGTCGCTCGAGGTCGCCGAACGCCGGGGCATCTCGCACCTCGTCGAGCATATGCTCTTCAAGGGAACCCCGCGGCGAACGGCTCGCGCGATTGCCGAAACGATGGACGGCGTCGGCGGAAACCTCAACGCGTTCACCGACAAAGAAACGACCTGCTACTACGCCAAGGTGATCGACCGGCACGTACCGCTGGCACTCGACGTGCTCTCGGATATGTTCCTGCACTCCAACTTCGATCCGCAGGAACTGGCGAAAGAGCAGAAGGTCGTGCTCGAAGAGATCAAGATGTACGAGGACTCGCCCGACGAGCTGATCCACGACGTCTTTCTGCAGACGATGTGGAGCGGCGCAAGCCTGGGCGAGCCGACGATCGGATTCGCCGACACCGTGGTTCGTCTGACGCCCGACGATTTGCGCGCCCATATGCGCGCCCATTACGCGCCCAACTGCGTCGTGGTGGCGGCAGCAGGCAACGTGGAGCACGAGCGATTCGTCGAACTCGTCGCCGAGCAGTTTACCGGCTTTGAGGGCAGCTGCATCCTCGCACCACAACCGCGTCCGGCGACGACGCCTTCCACGTGCGTCCGGCACAAAGAGAGCGAGCAGGCTTACGTCATCGTCGGAAGCCGCGGCATCGACGTCCGCGACGAACGGCGTTACGCGCTCTCGCTGCTGGACACGGTGCTTGGCGGCGGCATGTCGAGCCGGCTCTTTCAAGAGATCCGCGAGGAACGCGGATTGGTTTATAGCGTGTATTCGTTCCAAGCCGCGTACCGCGCCGCCGGTCTCTTCGGCGTCTACGCCGGCACGTCGCCGGAGAACGTTCAGGCCTGCATCGACGTGATCGGCGAGCAGTTCGGTCGCGTGTGCGACGAACCGATCGGTGCCCCAGAGTTGGCTTTGGCGAAGGAGCACATCAAAGGAAACCTCACGCTCTCGCTGGAGTCAACGTCCAGCCGCATGATCCGCCTGGGTCGAAACGAGTTGGCTTTGGGCCGCAACGTCACGCCGGAGGAGATCGAACAACGAATCGATGCGGTTTCGGCGGAAGACGTGCAGTTGCTCGCCCGCGACCTGCTCGCCGAGGAGCATCTCGGTCTCTCCATCATTGGGCCCGTCGACGAATCACGAATTGCCTGGAGCCGCAGCGCGGCGTAGACGCGCGCGGCGCTAGTTACGAACGGTTTTCGGATGCAGGCCCGGGCGTTGTGGAAGCACGAGCACTGCGACGATGATGAACGCCGCAATGACCGCCGATGCCAGCGGGCGGCTCAGAGCCAGACCGCCGTGCGCGATCGGCTTATCGAGGAAATCGCCGACGGTAGCGCCGAGCGGCCGCGTCAGGATAAATGCCGCCCAGAAGAGCGTCACGCGGGAAACGCGCGTCCAGAAATAAAGCGCCGCCACGGCGGCAAGCCCGCCGGCAAAGAGCAGGGCGCCGCCGCCATATCCAAAGCCGCCGGTGTCGGCGATCCAATCGCCGAGTGCCGTGCCGAGCGTCTGCGAGAAGGTGATGGCGGCCCAATAAAACGCTTCGACTCGGGGCGCGCTTACCGTATCGACCGAGATGGTTCCCTCGGACCAATACCAAAGTCCGAGCACGATGCCCAAGCACGCCGCCAGCAAGAGGGAACCACCGGTATAACCGATGCCCAGCGAGCGGTCGGCGAAATCCGCCAACGTCGTTCCGAAGGTCGTCGACGCGACGATCGTTGCCCAGTAGAGCAAGGGATGGAACTTTTTCGCAACGATCTGCGCGGCGACCAGCACGACGAGCACCGTCAAGAAGAGGCTCGTGCCGGCAAGGTATCCCCAGTTGAGCGTCATCGTCACCGTGTCGCCGCCGGTCTCGCCGAGCGTGGTTGCGGCGATTTTGACGACCCAAAATCCCAGCGTAACTGCGGGAACCTTGCTTGGTACCGGCCGTTCGTCGTGCATCGTCGCCTACTATACCCCAACGCGATGAACTTGCCGTGAACGCCGCAGCGCTAACCCCTCATTTGTGGACGGGCAAGCTCGTCGGCGCGATGCTGATTACCTTCATCGTGCAGGGCGTGACGATCGGCGCGTATGCGGCGCGATTGGCCGGCGTGCAGACAAAGCGCATCGCAACGTCTATCTCGCTCTTCAACCTGTTCGTGACGGCGGGACGCTTGGCCAATCTCTTTGTCATTTTCTTTTTGGGGCCGCTCTCCGATCAAGCCGGAAACGCGGTCGGAAAGCTGGCCGGCGATCCGGCCGCGACGGCAGCGTGGCAGCACGTCTTCGAGATCCAGCTGCGGCTGATCGTCTTGGCGGGCACGGCCGGCATGGCGGTCTTCGCGCTCTTCTTGCCGATGTTCACCTATTTGTTTCGGCGCGGCGTACATTCGTTCGAAGCGCGCGGATCGGTTCCGCATTCGCTGGTTCGCCTGTTCTCGCCCAAAGTGATCGGAGAGGTTCTTCGGGCTCAGCGCTTTCCGGGCATCGCGGAGCTGCGACGATTTGACTGGCGAGTGCTTCCCAAACGCCTGCTGATCTTCAATACGGTCGTGATGTGCGTCTATGCCATCGGGGTTCAGGCGTCGTATCTCGCCTCGGTGCTCGACGTCGCGGTTGCCCGAACGTCAATCGGCCTCTCGGGCGTGATCAACGGAATCGGCACGATTGCCTTCACGCTCTTCGTGGACCCGACGTCGGCGATCATCACCGACCAAGCCATTCACGGTAAGCGCAGCGTCGAGGAGGTTCGCTCGATGGTGTTCTACTTAACGCTTACGGCCATCATCGGCTCGCTGCTTTCCCAAGCGGTGCTCTATCCTGCCGCCGTCCTCATCGAGGTAGTTGCACGATTTGCGTCTCACGTACATTTCTAGATCGGGTCTGGCCGCACTGGCGATACTGGCGCTCAGCGGCTGCGCCGGGTCCATCGAACGCTGGATCGTCGATACGCGGGTTCACCAAGGCGACGCCGCGCTGGAGCACGGCAACGCGCGCGATGCCGAGCTGGCCTATCGTCTGGCGCTGCGCGTGAATCCGCAGGACCCGGCGGCCCGCTCGGGCTACGTGCGGTCGGCCTCGGCGCTGGCGCGCTCCGAATATACTAAAGGTGGCTTCGAAGATGCACTCGAGACCGTCGATAGCGGGCTGGCGGTCGACCCACAAAGCGCCGTGCTGGCGGCGCTGAAGGCTCGCATCGAGCAAGCCAAGCTGCAACGCGAGATCGTCTTGTCGAACTATCCGACCTACCGAGCCACCGGACTCGAGCTTCAGCGCGCCTACCAGCAGCTCAACGCGGTCAACGCGCTGCTGCTGCGCAGTCTTCGGCGCTTCGGGTACACGTTCGATTCCGACGACCTCACCGCGGCGATCAAGCGAAGCTACGAGCTGCAGCTCGAACTTGCCAAGAACACCAACCGGCTGATCGTGTACCGGCAAGTCGTGACGTCGGGAGCGCCGGTCGCGCCCGAGCAGGCCACAACGTTCGGCGCCGCGTCGCTCTTGCCGCTGCCATGATTGCTTGGCTCGAATCGCTTCCGACCTTCGGAACGGGGCTTGTAATCGTCGGCGGCTTCGTCGTCTCAACGATGCTGCTCGGGCTGTGCGTGCACAAATTCACCTCGCACGAAGTGCGGTCCGCGAATACCGACCGCGCCGGCTTCATTTTGGCCGTCATCGGCGTCGTGTATGCGGTGCTGCTGGCTTTCGTGGCCATCGGCGTCTGGGAGCGCTTCCAAGATGCGGAGGTGAGAACGTACGACGAGGCCGGTGCGCTCGCGACGGTTTATCGCGATTCGCTATCGTTCGGCCAATCCGAGCGACTGCGGACGGTCGTGAAGGCCTACGCCCGTTCGGTGATCGACGACGAGTGGCCGCAGATGCGGCGCGGCGAGAAGTCGAAATATGCCGCCGTGCTGCTCGAGACCGCGCATGCCGACGTGAGAGCGCTGCACGCACCCACTCCGAACCTGCAGGACATTCACGCGCAGATGCTTGCGGCGATGGATACGGCGCTGCGCGACCGGGAGACTCGTCTGACGATCGACTTTATCGGCATCAGCGAGGTGATGTGGGTCGTTCTGATCCTCGGAGCCTTCGTGACCGTGGCTTTCACGTATCTGTTCGGCTTCGATCGCACGGTGATGCAGCAGCTGATGATCGGCGGGCTCGCCTTGGTCATCGGCCTGGTGCTCTTTTTGGTTGTGGCGCTCGACTATCCGTTCCGGGGGAGTATTGCGGTGCAGCCCGAGGCATTTCGCAGCCTGCTCGATAGTCTTAACGCGTTGTAGCGCCCGGTGTTCCGCTCCCACGCGTCACGCAGACGCCGCGCGAGTCGAGAAAGTCGCGTCCCGCTCCGGCGCGTTCGGCCCGGCGAAAGGCACGCCAAAAGGATTCGGCGCCGGGTAAGATTCGCGCGGGATCGGTCTGGTAGACGGGCCAGCGGCCGGGTCCGGCGATAACCGGGAAGCGCGCGAGCCACGCGCAGAGCTCGAGATTGCGGCGCAACCGGCCGTCTTCGATGGAGATAAAGTAACGGGCGCCTTTGGCAATCGCGCTCTCTTCGTCGAAGGGCGTCCAGAGGTAGGGATCCTCTTCCCAGCCGAAACGGTCGATGTAATATTGAATGTCGGGACCGTAGTGTCCGATGACAACGAGGATTCCTTGCGGCAACGCCCTATCGAGGGCAACGGCGTTTTGGTACGCCCGCGGGTTGTAGGAATAGTACGCGGCAATGGCCGGGGGGCTTTGCACGAGCACCACGGCGGCGAGGGCGGGAATCACGGCGAGCAGTGCGTACCGCGCGGCCGGCGCGACGTCGGCGCCCCAAACCGCTACGGCCGCGCGCCCGAGCGCACCGCCGATCGCCAATGCGCAGAGCGGTAGAAAGGGATAGAGGTAATAGTCGACGCGTTCCACCGTAACGACGACGTAGGCGTAGGCCAGCGCGCCTGCAAGCCATCCCCATAGCAGCGTCTTGCTGCGCGCGCCGGTCCACGGCAACGCGATGAAGGCCGCGATCGAAAGAAGGAATCCGAACGAGCCGAGCATCGTCGCGCGCAGCATGCCGAAAGCGACGCGCAACTGTCCCAGCTTTGCGATAAAGGCGGAGGTTCCGGTGAAGGCGGCTCGCAGCGCCGGTAATACGTGAAGCTGCGTGATCCCGCTGGCCCAGTGCCATTCCGCGTAGGAAGCGACGCGGCGGTCGTAGAGCAACAGAACGAGTAGCGGAAGCGCCAAGAGTATCGAGATTTGCCAAACCGGCGCTGGCCGGCGTGCGATATAACGCGCGACGATTAACGCGACGACCGGTACGAGCGCCAGCACGGCGACCGGCTTTGCAAGATAGGCCAGCGTCAGCAACCCGGTGGCATAGGCGAGCTGCCGAGGCAAGAGCCGGTCGCCGGTAAGATATCTCGCCGTCGAAAAGAGTGCCGCAGTGAGAAAGAAGACCATCGCCGTGTCGGGCATGAAGGTGCGTCCGTAGTAAATGCTGCCCGGAAAGGCGGCGTAAAAGAAAGACGCGATCAAACCGGCGGGCGCGCTGCCGAAAAGCCAGCGCGCGAAGTATGCGATCATTGCGATCGTGCCTAAACTC
Source organism: Vulcanimicrobiaceae bacterium (assembly GCA_036265225.1). Lineage (GTDB taxonomy): Bacteria > Vulcanimicrobiota > Vulcanimicrobiia > Vulcanimicrobiales > Vulcanimicrobiaceae > Cybelea. The sequence goes on along the minus strand of DATAPM010000368.1, from coordinate 18,080 downwards.
AATGCGAGCACGATCAAACGTCCGAAGATCACGTTGATGCCGAAGAGCTTATAGAGTGCGGCGGCCAGAAACGGAACGATCTGCAGCTCGAGCTCGACGTAGTTTGGCGGCGGCCCGTTGTACAGCGTCTGCGGATGCATCGGATCGAACTGCAGGCGCGCGAAGTTGCGCGCGATCGCCGCGGTATCGCCCTGGCGCCAGCCTGGATGGTCGACGATGGGATCGCGAATGCCGTGGAGCCGCAACGCCGCAGCAAGGACGACGATCGCGAGCAGGCCCAAGAGCCAGAGCCGCTTCGTCAATTGAGGTGTCGGAACGTCCAGTACTTATTGAGGAAGAAGTTGACGAACGTGCCGGAGAGCGTAGCGACGAACCAGGTGATCGTGAAATGATGAAAACCGGTACGCGCTGCCAACTCGAAAACGACCTTGCCTAAGAGCAGAGCGCCGGCGGAGACGGCGAGGAATTGAAAACCCTCGACCAGTGGATTGCGGCGCGAACCGAAGGTCCAGACTCGATTGAGGATATAGTTCGATATCCCGCCTAGCATGAAGCCGATGGCGAAATCCGCGAACCAACTCAGCGACGTCGTCTTCTCGAGCGCGTGGGCGGCTACGAAGTTAACGACCGTGCCCGACGCGCCGACGAGTCCGAACTTCATGAACTGCCGGACGCCGCGACGGCGGCTCAGCTCTCGCACGAACGTCGTCGCCATCTCGCTACGCCACCCAGTACCAATCGGCGAAGAGTACGGTGAAGAGACCGAGCAGCGGCAGCGAGAAGGCCAAGATGACGTTGTTGACCCACGGGCGTTCTCCCCAGCGCGCCAAAATCGCGAACATTGGGAAAAGCACCAGCGCGAAGCGAGGCATGGACATCAAATTCGACGTCGACATCGGCACCAAAATCGAGAGCGCCATGTAGGCGATGTAGGACGGGCGCAAGGCATGCCAGCCGGCCAACAGCACGGCGAGCATCAGCAGAGTGAAGCCGATCTCCAGCGACTGATTGGCGACGATCAGCGGCGTCGCGGCGTGCGCGACCTTTTCGAACGCGTTGACCAAGCTCACCCAGGGCGGCGCGAGGTGCCGGTTCCAATGAATCTGGACGTGCGAAAAGTAGAGCGGATCGGCCCGCAGCACCCAAAGGTAGGCCATGTATATCGCCAGTCCGAGCGGAATCAAGGCGCCTGCGAGCAGACCGGCGCGCGACCGTGTGTCGATCGGGCGTTGCTGCGAAAACCATTCGATCAAGAAGGGGACGATCAGCAGCACGCCTTCGACGCGCGTCAAGGCCGCGAGGAATCCGAAGATGCCGGCCAGCCACCACGCGCGCGATCGCATGTAGTAGAACGAGGCGACCGTAAGCATGAAAAAGAGCGATTCGCTGTAGACGGCAGCAAAGTAAACGGCCGTCGGAAAAATTGAAACGTAGAAAATCGCGCGGCGCGCAACGGCGCGGTCGTATTCGTGTTCCAGCAGCTTATAGAGGAAGAGCAGCCCGAAGAAAAACGATGCGTTGGAGATGAGGAGCCCGGCGATGAGATGGTTGCCCGCCAACGATCCAAGGATGCGGATCAGCAAAGGGAAGAGCGGGAAGAAGGCCATGTTGGTACCCTGGTAACCCAGGGTCGCAATGTCCAGATAGTGCACGGCGTCCCAGCGTCCCCAAACGGCCAGCAGCGCGTGCGACGACTCCTGTACGTGCGTGCCGGCGCGTTGCCCGATGATCACCGCGGCCAGCTCGGCAATGATGATGATCGCAAAGCGTGTCGCCGCGAAGTCAATGAGCACCTCGCGGACGGTCTGGTTGAAGCGAGCGGCGATCAGCACTTTGCCGAGGCAGAAGAGCGACGCGGCAAAAACAAAGAGTCGCGCGCCGTGCGTTAACTGCGGCGCGAGCACGAACGTTAGCCAAAGTAGAAGGAACGGCGTCCACGTCACGGCGTCGTACTGCAGCGCGCGAACCGGCGTGATCTGCGCGCGCCGGGCAAAGTATGCGGAGTATGCTTGCCAGGCCGCCACGGCGAGCGCGATTCCCCCGACGGTTCCAGCTAAGAGGCCGGCCTCGCCGAGGATGCCGTGGTGGTTTGGGACGATTACGGCATACCAGCCGAAGAAGCCGAGCGTGAGCCCGGACAATGCGACCGCCGTCAGCGCCGCCCAGCCCGCGCTCAGCAGATCGGTGCCGCGAAAGAGTCGCGCGCGCAATGGTTGTGATAAATCGGTACCGGCGGACACGCCGACACCTCTTTAACAGGAAATGAGCCGCTTCCCTTTGTAGGGTTGAGCGATGCCACGTTCCGTCATGCGCGCTCTCCTTCACCATCCGGTGCAGTCGTTGGATTTTGTCAAGGTTACCGAGAGCGCGGCGCTGGCCGCCTCGCGCTGGATGGGCCGAGGGGAACGCGACGCCGCCGACGAGGCAGCCGTAGAGAAGATGCGGGAATCGCTGGGCGAGATGGAGATCGCCGGGCGCATCGTTATCGGCGAAGGCGAGCGCGACGAAGCACCGATGTTATACATCGGCGAGGAGGTCGGCAGCGGCGGGAAAGAGGTGGACATCGCGGTGGATCCGGTCGAGGGCACGAACCTCGTCGCCAACGGACTGCCGAACTCGATTGCCGTCATGGCCATCGCCGAGCGGGGCGGTCTGCTACACGCGCCGGACACCTATATGAAGAAACTCGCCGTGGGACCGAAAGCGGCGGCGTACGTGCACATCGACGCGCCCGTGCGCGACAATCTCGAGGCCGTTGCCAACGCGCTGGAAAAACCAATGAACGACGTGTGCGTGATCATCCTGGATCGCCCGCGTCACGCCGCTTTGATCGACGAGGTGCGCTCCGCCGGCGCACGCATACGATTGATTTCCGACGGAGACGTGGACGCGTGCATTGCGACGGCCATAGACTCCACCGGCATCCACGTGGCGATGGGAACGGGCGGTGCGCCGGAAGGCGTGCTCGCCGCCGCCGCGCTCAAATGCCTCGGTGGTAATTTGATGGGCCGGCTGCAGCCGCGCAACGATGACGAAGCCGAACGCGCCCGCGCGATGGGCTTCGGCGATCTCAATCGCGTCTTGGACCTCGACGACCTGGTGAAAAGCGATGACGTGATCTTCTGCGCGACCGGCATTACCGACGGCGACCTCGTACGCGGAGTACGCTTCTTCGGCAACCAAGCACGTACGCATTCGATTTTAGTGCACTCCAGCGGAACGGTGCGCTTTATCGACTCGACGCATCGGCTCGTGGCGCGTCCGGGGCGCTAAAGAGACACGACGCTAAAATGACTAGCGCTGCGCACCGGCACGATCTCGTCGTCGTCGGTGCGGGGTCGGGCGGTTATGCGGCCGCGCGCACGGGCCGCGATTTCGGATGCGACGTAGCGCTCGTCGATCCCGGACCGCTGGGCGGCCTCTGCATCTTGCGCGGCTGCATGCCCAGCAAGGCGTTCCTGGCATCGAGCGACGGGCTTGCCGACGCGCGCGAGGCACACGTACTGGGGATCGGCATCGCGGGCATAAGCGTCGACGTCCCGTTCATCGCGGCGCGCAAGCGCGCGCTGGTCAAAGAGTTTGCCGACTACCGCATCGAGGGCATCGCCCAGTTCCCGCTCTACTCGGGGGCGGCGCGCTTTCTTTCGGCCACGCAGCTGGCGGTCGGCGACGACGTCGTGCTCGAGGCAACCAAGTTTATTGTCGCCACCGGCAGCGTGATTTCACCCAGCGAGATTCCCGGGATCTCCGAAGCTGGTTACGTGGATAGCGACGGCATCCTCGAGCTCGAGAGCATCCCCAGATCGGTGGTCGTGCTCGGCGGGGGGTATACGGCGTGCGAGCTGGGCCAGTTTCTCGCACGGATGGGTGCGCAGACGACGATCCTGATTCGCAGCAATCATTTGCTAACCCATAGCGACGACGACGTCGGCGACGCGCTGACCGAGTATTTTCGTGGCGAAGGCATAAACGTCGTTACCGAAACGACGTTGTTGGACGCACGGCGCGAAGGAGCCCAGAAGATCGTTCGCTACCGGCACGATGGCGGCGAACACGAAGCCGCCGGCGCAGAGATCTTTTACGCGCTGGGGCGCGTGCCCAACACGGCAGGGCTTTCGCTGCAGAGTGCCGGCGTCGCGTACGATGCGGCCCGCGGAATCGCCGTCGACGCAACGCTGCGCACGAGCAATCCGAACATCTTTGCCGTGGGAGACGTGACCGGCGATCATATGCTCGTTCACGTCGCGATCTACCAAGGCGAGGTGGCCTCGCGCAACGCCTGCCAGGACGGTTCGGAAGTCGCCGAGTACGGACTCATGGGTGCGCACACGATCTTCACCGACCCGCAGGTCGCCGTCGTCGGAATGAGCGAGAAAGAGCTGTGCGACCGGGGGATCGGCTACGTCGTGGGGCGCTACGACTTCGCCGAGCACGGTAAGGCACAGTGTTTGGGGAAGACGAAGGGCTTCGTGAAGATCGTGGCCGATGCGACGAGCGGCCGGATCCTGGGCGCAACGGTCATCGGTCCGCAAGGTTCGGAGCTCATTCACGAGATGATCGTCGCGATGCGCTTTAACGCGACGGTCGATGAGTTTATGCGCATTCCGCACCTGCATCCCACGCTGGCCGAGATCTGGACTTATCCAGCGGAGATATGTGCGGCGCAGCTCGGAACCAAGGCGCCCGGCGACGAGCAACTCGAGCTGGCGACGAGCGTCGCGAGTGAGTGAGGCACGCGTTCGCGCGCGCGTTGCGATCCTGCAGAGCAAGCCGGCAAAGGGTGAGTACCGGCAAAACCTCGACGCCGCCGGAACGGCATTTGCGCAGCTAGCCGACGATCCGCCCAACTTGGTCGTGTTGCCGGAAGCCGGCCTCACCGGATATTTCTTGGAGGGTGCGGTTTACGAACTGGCGCTTCACGCAGGCGATCTGGCCGCCGACCTCGCCGAAGAGTGGCGTGACGCATGCGACCAGCCCGTCGATCTCGTCGCGGGCTTCTACGAGAACGACGGCGGGACGTATTACAACAGCGCGATGTACCTGCACGTCGATTCGCGGAACCAGCGGATCGTGCACCTGCACCGTAAACTGTTCCTTCCGACCTATGGCGTCTTCGACGAAGAGCGCTTTCTCTCGCGCGGACGGGGAATCGGCGTTTTCGAAACGGAGTTCGGACGTGCCGCTATGCTTATCTGCGAAGACGCGTGGCACACTATCGTGCCGACGTTTGCCGCGGTCAAGGGAGCGCGCATCCTCATCGTGCCCAGCGCTTCGCCGGGCCGCGGAATCGAAGGGAAAGGCGAGCTCGAGAGCATCGCGCAGTGGCGCGAGATTCTGCGCTCCATCGCGGTCGAGCACGGGCTCTTCGTTATTTACGCCGGGCTCACCGGGTTTGAAGGCGGTAAAGGAATGACCGGGTCGTCTTGCGTGATCGATCCGCGCGGCAACACGATCGTTCAGGCTCCGGCGCTCGAGGCGTGCATCGTGCGTGCCGATCTGGATTTGCGCGAGATCGATCTGGCGCGGGCGAGCCTGCCGCTGCTGGGCGACTTGCGCGCGGTGCTTCCGGATCTCTTGCTGGATCCCGAGCTCCCCGTGCCGCGCGAGCCGCCCGATGCTGCCGGTCGTTAACGCGCCGCGTCCGTCGACGCTACCTCCGGAGATCGATCCGCCGGTCACCGCCGAGTGGCTGACTGCGTTCCTACGCGACGAGCTCTGCGTGCGCCGAGGAGTTGCACGGGCCGTTGTGGGTCTGTCGGGCGGCGTGGATTCGGCGGTGACGACGTACCTCTGCGCGCGAGCGTTGGGGCCGGAGAATGTCTATGCGTTCCGGTTGCCTTATGCAACCTCGAGCTCGGCCAGCCTCGCCGACGCGCAGCTGGTCGTCGAGGCGCTGGGCGTTCACGCGCGTACCATCGAGATCACCGCGGCGGTCGACGGCTACTTGCAATACGAACCCGACGCCGACGCACGGCGTCGCGGCAACGTAATGGCGCGCACTCGCATGCTGGCGCTCTTCGATCAATCCGCTAAGCTCGATGCCCTTCCGATCGGAACCGGAAATAAGACGGAGCGTTTGCTGGGATACTTTACCTGGCATGCTGACGATACGCCGCCGGTCAATCCGCTCGGCGATCTCTTCAAAAGTCAGGTGTGGGAACTGGCGCGGTATCTTGGAGTGCCTAAGGCCCTAATCGAAAAGGCGCCCAGCGCGGATCTGGTGGCCGATCAGACCGATGAAGCGGATCTGGGCATCAGCTACGCGCGCGCCGACGCGATTCTGGCGCAGCTCCTGCTTGGATACACCGATGCGGCGTTGGTCGAACGTGGATTCGAAGCGGACGAGGTCGCGTTGGTTCGCCGTCGCGTCGACGCGACGCACTGGAAGCGCCATCTTCCAACGACGGCGATGCTGTCGAACACGGCCATCAACGAGTTCTATCTCCGCCCCGTGGACTACTAAGCGAACGCCGTGCGGAAACCGTTCTTTCCGGTAAGCCTCAACCTCGAGGGGCGGCCGTGCGTGGTGATCGGCGCGGCCGACGACCGCGAGGCCATCGAGAAGAGTGCAATGCTCCAAGAGTCGGGCGCGAGCGTCCGGCGCATCTTTGACCCCGCCGCGCTGCAAGACGGCGACGTCACCGATGCATTCTTCGTGATCTCGACGCCTCAGGATGCTGCCCTGTCGGCTCGCTTACGCGGGCTGGCCGACCGGCACCGCTTCCTTCTCTGCTGCATCGATCAGCCGCGTTTCGGATTCGTGGCGATGACGGCTATCGCGAAGGCCGGCCCGGTACGCATCGCGATCTCGACGACCGGGCTCGCCCCGCGCGTCGGCAAGGCTCTAAAGAACGCGCTGACGCGAGCGATGGACGCCCGATTTATGCGGTTCATCGCGCGTCTCGCCGAGATGCGCGAACGCACGCAGGCCGAGCATCCCGGGCCCGACGAGTCTCCCGTTCGGCGTGAAGCAATGATCGAGGCGGCGCGCGGCTTTCACGCGGACGTGCGCTTCGAGTATCCGGAATGGTTCGACGATGCCGAGCCTTGAAATCGTGGCGATCGGCACCGAGTTGCTGCTGGGCCAACTCGTCGACACCAATACGGCGTTCATCGCAGGGCGGCTCGCCGAAGAGGGGATCGACGTACGGCATACGCAGGCGGTCGGCGACAACCGCGAACGCATCGCCGCGCTGATTCGCGACACGTTACGACGCGCCGACGGAGTGCTGACGACGGGCGGTCTGGGGCCGACGATCGACGATCTCACGAAAGACGCCGTCTGCCTTGCGCTGGGTCTGGGCGTGGAGCTCTACCAGCCGGCGCTGACGCGGATGGAAGGTTTCTTTGCGGCGATGGGACGCCCGATGCCGGCGAACAACCGCAAACAGGCCGAGCTTCCGACGGGAAGCATACCGCTGGATAATCCGAACGGGACGGCGCCGGGCTTCATCGCTTTCGACGCAGAGGGGAAGTTCGTAGCGTCGATGCCCGGAGTCCCGCGCGAGATGAAGCCAATGCTCGCCGATCAGGTGATGCCGTTTCTGCGCGAGCGATTGGGTGGCGGCGCGACGATCGTAACGCGAGTCATCCATACGATTGGGCTGGGCGAGTCGGATCTCGACCAGCGCATCGACGATCTCTTTCGCGACGGAGAGAATCCAAAGATTGCGGTTCTGGCGCACGATTTTCGCGCCGACATCAAGATCATGGCGAAAGCGGCGTCGGCGCAGCAAGCTGAGGCGATGATCGCTCCGCTGCAAGCTGAGATCGAACGTCGAGTCGCGGGATACGTCTTCGGTACGGACGCCGACACGCCGCAAAGCGTTGTTCACGACCTGCTTCAAGCGCAAGGGCGCACGCTGGCGGTCGCCGAGTCGTGCACCGGCGGCCGAATTGCCGCGGCCTTAACGAGCGTGCCGGGCGCCTCGAAAAGTTTCGTGGGCGGCATCGTGGCCTACGACAACTCCGTGAAGACCGCACAGCTCGGCGTCGACGCGGCGACCATCGATCGTTTCGGCGCCGTAAGCGAAGAAACGGCACGAGAGATGGCGCGCGGCGCGCGCGAACGACTCGAAGCCGATGTCGCGCTTTCGACGACCGGGATCGCCGGCCCGCTCGGCGGAAGCGCCGAAAAGCCCGTCGGCTTGGTCTGGTTCGGCCTAGCCGACGGCGACGCCGTTCGAACTTCGAAGTTTCAGTTTCGCGGCGACCGCGATGCGATCGTCAGTCGCGCGACGACGATGGCACTGAACATCCTCTGGCGTCACCTGCGATTAGGTGCCGTACCCGATTGACGCTAGGATTTTTTGGGTGGCAAGTGCGTCCTCAAAGGTCGGCAGTTCGTTAGGTTTGCCGTCGATCGCTTTAGCGAGCTCTTCGTAGAGATCCATTAAGTACGGGACGTGGCTGTGGAGCGGCTCGTGCTTGGCGAAGGGCGATGGCCTGCAGGCGAGTTCGTCGGTTGACGTTTGATCGATGGTGTAGAGGTTGAGATCGGTGATCGTGGGGCCGCTGGCGACCGCCGTTCGGCGTTCGCCGTGGGCCGCGCAGGTGAAGCTTTCGACGGCGGTAGTCCCGTCAACGGTGATCCGCGCCACTAAGCCCTCGCCGTAATCGATGAGAACGAAGGCGCCGTCGTCAACGGTCGAGATGAAAGGTCCTCGTTGGTCCTCGCGTTCCACATTGGCCGTGCGCAGAAATCCGGCAACGCGCCGTGCCGGGCGCGCTGCGAGCCAGTTTGCCTGGTCGATGAGATGTGAGAGCACCGCGCCGGCGAGACCGCCGCCGCGATCGCGCTCGAACCACCAACTGCGCGGACGGTGTTCGGAGCGGCGAAGATTGCTGCGTAGCAACGTCAACTCGAGCTCGCGAGGCGGGTCGAGATGCTTGTTGACCAGCAGCTCCTTAATCGCTTGAATTTGCGGGACGAAGCGGAACTCGTGGGCGACGCCGCAAACCGTTCCGGCCACGCGCGATGCGTCGAGCATTTCCCGTGCGTCCTCGATGGAAAGGGCGAAGGGCTTTTCGCACATCACGTGTTTGCCGGCAGCCAGCGCGGCAATTACGTCGGCATGATGTGAAAACGGAGGCGAGGCTACGGTGACGACGTCGAGCTCGCATTCCGCCAGCATTGCCGCTGCGGAATCATAGGCGTTGGCGATATGCCGTTCAGCGGCGATTCTAGCCGCATTGACCGGCGAAGCGATGGCCACGACGGTGAAGTCGGGATGGTGAGTCAGCGCCGGCAGATGCGCGACCGCGCCGAATCCCGAGCCAACGATGCCGACACGATGCGGTTTCATGGAAGGCTCTCCTCGAGAATGTCGACGGCCCGCAGCAGTTGCTCCTGGCCGATCGTTAACGGCGGCGCGATGGTGATTGAGTCGCCGGCAACCCCCGACTGGAGAAAGATCGCTCCCCGCGTGAGGGCACCTTTCACGGCGGCGCGAGCGACCGACGCGCCGCGCACCTGCACGGCCCAAAAGAGTCCGCAGCCGCGGACCTCGGCGACGTCCCGGTGCTTACGCAGGTCCTGTAATCGCATCGCAAGCTCATTGCCCAGCCGCGCGGCGCGCTGCGGTAAGTCGAGCCGCTGCATTTCAGAGATCGTCGCCACCGCTGCCGCGCAGCCGATCGGGTTTCCAAGGTACGTCGAGGTATGCAGTGCCTCTCCGGTCGAGCGGGGCCACGCATCCATGACTGCCGGGCGGCCCACGGCGGCGCTGATCGGAAACCCGGAACCGAAGGCCTTGCCGATGCAGAGAACGTCGGGAACCACGCCTTCGCGCTCGAAAGCAAACCAGCGTCCAGTGCGCCCAAACCCCGTGTAAATCTCGTCCATTACCAAGAGAATACCGAGCTCATCGCAGATGCGGCGCAGCGCCGTCAAGTAGCCGGAAATGGGACGGATGCATCCGGCGCGTCCCTGCACCGGCTCGAGAATGAGCGCGGCGATATCGCCGGCATGCTCGAGTGCGGCGTGCGTTCGTTGCGCGACGTGTTCGAGCGAGATGCCGGCGCCATCGCTCGGGAACTCCAACAGCAGCGGCTCCGTCAACGCAGAGGCGAACGGCCGGCGAAAGCGATCGATGCCGGCCACGGCGAGCGCACCAAAGGATAGGCCGTGATAGGCGCCGCGAAACGCGGCGAATCGCGATCTTCCCGTAGCCAGCATCGCCGTTTTCAGGGCGGCTTCCACCGCCTCGGATCCCGTCGTCGCAAGAAAGACGCGAGAGAGTTCGCGCGGCAGAATCTCCGCCAGCCGCTCGAAGAGGCGTACGCGAACCTCCGTAGGATGGACGTCGCCCATGCCGTGCACCAAGCGCTCCGCCTGCTCGGCCACGGCTTGCGTGACGCGCGGATTGGCGTGCCCGGCATTAGCAACGCCGAAGGCTGCGGTGCAGTCAATGTACCGGTTGCCGTCGACGTCAATAACGATGGCGTCGCGCGCGGATTCCCAGAAGATCGGATAATCGTCGGCGAGATAGGTGACGTTGCGCGACTCGCGCTGCGAGAGCGACCGGGCGAGCTCGAGGCTGCGCTTGCCGGGAACGTCGGTGACGATGCGCTCGAAGTTTTCGCTCACGTTTCGTCGCTCATCCAGCGCACGAATTCGGCGACTCGGGGGCGGCCGCCGTGGAAGATACCGAGCGGCGGCGACTGCAACGCTCCGAGCGTCGTGATGCGCGACGCGCCCGCCGCGCGGGCGAATTCGACGATGTCGTCGCGACGTTCCGAAACCGCGAGGGCTTCCAGGGTAACGGCATGTCGTTGGAGATACGCCAGGGCCTCCTGCGGTCCGTCGACGGAACGCACGGCGACCACGCGCGGCAGAAAGAGCGGAGGCTCGTCGGCCGGCGGATCAACCGCTACGAGAAACTCCATCTGCGCGTCGGCGAGCATCGTCGCGCCGGTGCTGCGGCGAAAGATCGTCAGGTCGCGCGCGCCGGCGACCTTCGCCTCCGTGCCCTCATCACGCGCGGCCGGCGGAAAGCGCGGTATGAGCTCGGCGATGGCTTCACCCAGCTGCTCGCCGAAGCGTTGCGGAGTTACCGTGGCTTCGCGCTCGACAAAAAGAGCGTGAAGGGAGAGACACCCTTCGCTTTCATAGAGAGTGAGATCCAAAGCTGCAGCCGCCGCTGCTGCCCGGGCCTTCGACTCTTCGCGCAAGTCGTCGAGCGTGACGTATCCGGCGCTTGCCCGAGAGCCGTACGCGATAAAGCGCGTCTGGGGTAGAAGTTGCCGGCCGATTTCTTTGAGCGTCGAATCGCTACCGAAGGCAACGATCGCGTCAAAATCGCGCAAACCACCGGTACTGTCTGCGCCGGCCCAGGACCGTGCCTCGATTGCGCCGCGAAGCGTTTCGAGGTGTTCGACGACGGTTGCGAAAAATTCCGACGCGAGGAAGTCTTCGCGATCCTTGACGAGCACCGTGCACTTCGCGCAGAGCGCAAAGAGCGCGGGAACGATCGCTACGCCGACGGTGGTGCGGCTGGAGATAACGCAGACGCGTCCTATCGGAAGCGCGCGGGACCGCGGGCGGCCGCGCACGGAGATAAAACCATCGAGGGCGTCAACCGAGCCGAGCTCGGCAGTGAGGACGGCTTCGATGGCGTCGCGAGTCAGGGAACCAAATAGGCGGTCGAAGGCATAATCGAGGGCGGCTGCGGCATAGCCGGTTCGCAGACCAACGGCTTCCCGTGCGCGCTGCCGCGGCGGGAAGCCGGGCTCGCGCCAACGAGCTGCGGCATCGGCGATAGCGCCGACGATGGAACGAACCGGCGTCTTAACCATTGCTTCATCTCTCTTCCGGAGCATTGCCGACGACTCCCCGAGGTCCTGGAGTACGCTACGGCAAAGGGGCCGCGAGATGCGCAGTCTCTGGGTATCGCGGCTCTTCTTCGCGGTCGTCGCGGTTATGGCGGTCGCTGGAGTCGCGAGCGGCACCGCCTGTACCCGCTGGGGACAACCCGGTCCGATTACTCCGACGCTCGCGCCGATCTCGCAACTGTACGTCGATGCGCACACCGGCAGCGACAGCTCGGGCAACGGCAGCCTCGACAAACCTTACAAGACGCTGACCAAAGCGGTCGCGGTGCTGGCCGCGGCAAAATCGGTCGCGGCCGCCGTCACGATCTTCGTCTCCGCGGGTAACTACAATACGCGCAACGGCGAGGTCTTTCCAATCGTGCTTCCGCGCGACGTAACGATCAACGGCAGCAACTACGGCCGGGATCTGCGCAGCGGTACGTTTATCAACGGCGTCGGCGAGGACACGCTCTTCGAGAGCATCGTGCACGCGCCGCCTAAGACGGCCTATACCACGCTGGAGATCCCCCCGACGGTGAAGGCAAGCATAAGCGATGTTTATGTCGGGGCCTCGTCGATCCGTTTAGCGGGCTCGAAGTCGGGCTACGTCTCGGTCGACGCCTTGGGTGCGCTAAGCGCCACGACGTCCAGTCTGGGTGCCGGATTTACAACCGCTCTGCGCGCCGTCAGCGGCGTGCTCGTCGCCGGCGGGTCGCTTACGTGTTCGGCGTGCACGATTCGCGGCAACGATTTCGGTGTCGGCGGCATATCCGTCACGGTGCCGACGGCGTCGCCGTACGCCACTCCGCCCTCGATAACGCTTGAACCCGGTCAGAGCGATAGCGTCGTCGCGGCCAAGGTCGTCGATATCGCAACGGATGGCAGCGTCGACGTGAGCGCCATCGGGGAAACGTTTGCTCGCAGCCGCTACGCCTTCGCGGACGTGCTCACTCCGGTTATCGCGTCTGGGACGACCGGCCAGATCGACTTTGGCGGCGGCACGTTAAACTCAACCGGCGGGAACGATTTCATCGGTGCGCTGGTGACGGAGATTTACATCAAGCGCCGCTACGAAACGGTAAGCGCGCTCGACGATACGTGGAACCCGCGGCAGCAACAAGCCAATAGAAACGGTCAGTACGCGAGAAAAATAACCTTTGGATCGGACACGTCCGGAAAGAACGTAACGATCCTGCGGGACGCAACGGGCTCCACGGTTACCGTAGGTCCCGCAACCGTCCCGACTTCGACGCCGTCGGGTTCGCCGGGGCCGACCCCGACGCCGACTCCGACGTAGCCGCGCGCCGCCATGACCGACATACTTCGAAAGATATACGCGGCCAAGGCGGCGGTGCTCGAACAAGAGCGTCGAGTTGAACCGTACGAGCTACTTCGCGCGAGAGCGCTTGCGCGCCGGGGCGAGCGGCGACCTTTCTTGAGCGCGTTGCAAGGGGCAGACGGCGGCGCCATCATCGCCGAGATCAAGCGCGCCTCGCCATCGGCAGGTTTGATCGCGCGCAGTTTCGACCCAGTCGAGATCGCGCGTGCCTACGATGCTGCCGGGAGCGACGCGATCAGCGTCCTGACCGAGCGCGACCATTTCCTGGGCGAGCTGGAGTATCTCGACGCAGTGCGCGCCGCGACGTCGCGTCCGCTGCTGCGCAAAGACTTTATCTGGACGCGATATCAAATGGCACAGTCGGCGGCGCACGGTGCGGATTGCGTGCTGCTGATCGTCGGCGGATTGGACGACGAAGCGTTGCACGAGTGCATGGACGAGGCGGACGCTTACGATCTCGACGTGCTCGTGGAAGTGCACGACGAACCGGAGCTCGCTCGCGCAATTGCCGCCGGTGCGCCGCTGCTGGGCATTAACAATCGCAATTTGCGCACGCTCGAGACCGACCTTGCGGTCAGCGAGCATCTGCTTCCGAAAGTGCCGCCGGGCACGTTCGCAATCAGCGAGAGTGGAATGCGCGACGCCTCGGACGTCGCACGGCTGCGCGCCGCCGGAGCGCGCGGGTTCCTGATCGGTGAGGCGCTCATGCAGTGCGAGCAGCGCGGAGCGCTCGTGACGGCCCTGCGCGGCGCGGCCGCGCACGCTGCCGCCGCACGCTAACGGCTATAAAAGAAAGAAGAGCGTCGCTCCGATAGCGGCCCCTAAAACGGCGATTGCCGCCGGCGCGTAAGGGCGCCCGGACGATGCGGCAGCTAGACCGCCGAGTCCAACGCCGACCACGCCGGTTCCGGGATACACCTCGGAATGCTGGAGGTAGCAGGCCAGCAGAACGCCGGCGAAACCAAAAAGGAAGACTAAAAGGGTGGTGGGCTTGCGCTCGAGGGCTACGGCGAAGAGCAGCAGAAGCGCGCCGGCCAGCAGGACGTGGAGTGGCTCCAACGGCGAGCCGGCCATTCCGACGCCCAGAAAAAGCGCCCCAATAGCTACCGCACGGAGCTGCGTCATGGCGGGATCCTTCTCCGCCTAGAAAGCGGGGCCCGCCGACCGGTGTCGCAAGAGAAGCAAGGCGTGGCGCTCGCGGGCTGGTAGTATAGCCGCATGACGACCACCGCAGAGCACGCCTCAGGCAAGATCGCTCCGTTTAGCAACGAGACGGTCAAAGACTTTCGCGATCCCGCCGATGCCGCGGCCATGAAGGCCGCGCTGGCCGAAGTGAAAGCGCAGTTCGGCCGGCACTATCCGCTCGTTATCGACGGCCGCAGGATCGAAACCGAGAAGAAGATCCGCTCGCTCAATCCGGCTAACCCCGCTGAGGTCATCGGTCTAACGAGCGCCGCTTCCAAAGAGCAGGCGAACGAAGCGATCGAGGCGGCCGCACGCGCCTTCGAATCGTGGCGCCGGCTGACGCTTACCCAGCGCGCCGAATATATTTTCAAAGCCGCGCGCGTACTGCGCGAACGCCGCTTTCAGTACGACGCACTGCTGGTGTACGAAGTTGGCAAGAGTTGGCCCGAGGCCGACGGCGATATCGGCGAAGCCATCGACTTTTTGGAGTTCTACGCGCGCGAGGCGCTGCGGTTCGCGCAGCCCCAGCCGGTGGTGCCGATCGAAGGCGAGCAAAACGAGATGGTCTATATTCCGCTCGGTGTCGGTGCGGTGATTCCGCCGTGGAACTTCGCGGGCGCGATCATGATCGGCATGACGGCCGCGTCGATCGTCAGCGGAAATACCGTCGTGCTCAAACCTTCCAGCGATGCGGCGGTTATCGCCGCATGGTTCGTCGATCTGCTCGAGGAGATCGGCGTACCCAAGGGCGTCGTGAACTTTATTCCCGGCTCGGGTAGCGAGATCGGCGATCTGATCGTCACGCATCCGTCCGTGCGCTTCATCTCGTTTACCGGTTCGAAGGAAGTCGGTCTACGAATCAACGAGCTCGCCGCCAAGCCGCAGCCGGGCCAAAAGTGGATCAAGCGCGTCGTTGCGGAGATGGGCGGTAAGGATTCGATCGTCGTGGCGGCCGACGCCGACGTGGATGCCGCCGTCGAGGGCGTGGCGGTCTCGGCCTTCGGGTTTCAAGGGCAGAAGTGCTCGGCGTGCTCGCGGGCCATCGTGGACGAGCGGATCTACGACGAGTTCGTCGAGAAGCTCCGCCGCCGGGTAGGACAGATCGCCGTCGGCGATCCCACCGATCCTTCTAGTTATATGGGGCCGGTGGTGAACGAAGCGGCGCTGCGCTCGATCATGCGCTACATCGAGAAGGGGCAGAGCGAAGGCCGGCTTATCGCCGGCGGGAAGCGGGTCGGGGAGACCGGCTACTTCCTGGAGCCGACGGTCATCGCCGACGTGGCCCCCGACGCGACCATCGCCCAAGAAGAGATCTTCGGGCCGGTGCTTGCCGTCATCAAGGCCAAGGACTTCGACGACGCGATGGCCATCGCGAACAACACCGAGTTCGGACTGACCGGCTCGCTCTACACCAGCGACGAGCAGAAGATCCGGCGGGCGCGTGAAGACTTCTTCGTCGGCAACCTGTACTTCAACCGGAAGAGCACCGGCGCAATGGTTGGCGTCCATCCCTTCGGCGGGTTCAACATGTCGGGAACCGACAGCAAAGCCGGAGGACCCGACTACCTGCTGCTCTTTATGCAGGCTAAGTCAATGTCGCGAAAGGTCTAAAGCGCCGGCGCCTCGCGGTAACAGATCTCTAGTTTGTTGCCTTCGGCGTCTTCGAAGAACGCGGCGTAATAAAACGGTGTGTACTCTTCGCAGACGTGCGGGGCTTCGAAGGCGATAGCGCCGGCGTCGCGGGCAACGGCCGCCAGCCGGTCGACGTCGAGGCGGCTTTGGGCCCGCAGTGCGATGCGGGTTCCGTTGACCCGGTGGCCGGGATCCTGGTCGATTCCAAAAAACGGGGCAGAGCGTTCGCCGCCGGGGGTGTAGTAACAGACGGTTCCGCCGTCTTCAACGATTCGGCCGTAGCCCATGGCGGTGAGGAGGGCGTCGTAGAGTCCCCGCACCTTAGGCAGGTCGCCGACGCGGAGGTCGACGCGATCGAATAACGTGGCGGCCATAGGCAACGGATTAGCGAAACGCTCGGGCGCCTCCCCGGGCCGGCAAATTAACCCGGGAAGAAAGCTGGACCGCTCTCCTTGACACGCGCAGGGGGCGGCGATATGATAGCGGTCGTGCCCGAAGCCGACGCAAGTCGCGCGGGCACCCCGAAGCGTAAAAAGCCGCTCGGCGCCCGCCTGGGTCGCTCGACCCCGTCGGCCGTCGAGATTTTTACGGGTTCGCTCCTTGAAAACTGAACAGTGCAACAGCAATATACAGCAATAAGTCTGTGGGTCTCCGACGTCTCAAGACAGCGTCATTATCGGCAATGTCTTTTGAGTCGCGAGAATTCGTACAATTACAAATTGAGGGAAGCGTAGATTTTCGCCGGGCTTTAACGAGGCCGGCAGAGTCGAAGCTTCCATAGAGCCGATCAAGGCTCCATAAAGTTTTTTATGGAGAGTTTGATCCTGGCTCAGGACTAACGCTGGCGGCGTGCCTAACACATGCAAGTCGAACGAGGTAGCAATACCTAGTGGCAGACGGGTGAGTAACACGTGGTCAACCTGCCTTCGCGTGGGGGATAACTAGCCGAAAGGTTAGCTAATACCGCATACGATCGTTTCGGGGCATCTCGAGACGATGAAAGGAGCAATCCGCGCGAAGAGGGGACTGCGTCCCATTAGTTAGTTGGTGGGGTAACGGCCTACCAAGACTCCGATGGGTAGCTGGCTTGAGAGAGCGACCAGCCACACTGGAACTGAGACACGGTCCAGACTCCTACGGGAGGCAGCAGTGAGGAATTTTCCGCAATGGGCGAAAGCCTGACGGAGCGACGCCGCGTGTGGGATGAAGGCCTTCGGGTCGTAAACCACTGTCGAAGGGGACGATACTGACGGTACCCTTGGAGGAAGCCCCGGCTAACTACGTGCCAGCAGCCGCGGTAAGACGTAGGGGGCAAGCGTTGTCCGGAATTATTGGGCGTAAAGCGCTCGTAGGTGGATTTGCAAGTCTGCAAGGAAAGACCCGGGCTCAACTCGGGAACCCGTGTGGATACTGCAAACCTTGAGGTAGTCAGAGGATGATGGAATTCCCGGTGTAGCGGTGAAATGCGTAGATATCGGGAGGAACACCAGTGGCGAAGGCGATCATCTGGGGCTAACCTGACACTGAGGAGCGAAAGCTAGGGGAGCAAACGGGATTAGATACCCCGGTAGTCCTAGCCGTAAACGATGGATACTAGGTGTAGGTGGTATCGACTCCATCTGTGCCGCAGTTAACACAATAAGTATCCCGCCTGGGGAGTACGGCCGCAAGGTTAAAACTCAAAGGAATTGACGGGGGCCCGCACAAGCGGTGGAGCATGTGGTTTAATTCGACGCAACGCGAAGAACCTTACCGGGGCTTGACATCCTGCGCTATCCTAGGAGACTAGGTTTCCGGGCAACCGGACGCAGAGACAGGTGCTGCATGGCTGTCGTCAGCTCGTGCCGTGAGGTGTTGGGTTAAGTCCCGCAACGAGCGCAACCCTCGTCGTGTGTTGGTCGAAAGATCTCTCACGCGGGACCGCCGGTGACAAGCCGGAGGAAGGTGGGGATGACGTCAAGTCAGCATGGCCCTTACGTCCCGGGCTACACACGTGCTACAATGGAAGGGACAACGAGTCGCGAACCCGCGAGGGCAAGCTAATCTCCTAAACCCTTTCTCAGTTCGGATTGAAGGCTGCAACTCGCCTTCATGAAGTCGGAATCGCTAGTAA
>DATAPM010000367.1:0-10256 GCA_036265225.1 Vulcanimicrobiaceae bacterium | reverse complement strand
CGAATGTTCGCCTGGCGATAAAAATCGAGTGGCAGCTCGAGCCACTCTCGTTCGTCGCGGCCCTCGTAACGCAGCAACGTTTTGCCGATCTTATATTTGAGATGCAGATCGCTGCCGCTGGTAAAGATAAAGAACGTCACTTCGCGCGGTTCGATCCCGGCATCGCGCAGCGTCTTGACGGTAACGTCGATGTCGTTGCGATTGCTGCGGCACATCACCACGATCTCCGCGCGGCCGAGCTCGCCGCGGCGGTTCGCCCCCATGACCAGCTGCAGCGTGCGCCGGTCGCTCTCCGACGCGGCCGGAAAGCCGACGCTCATAACGTGCACGCCGATGGCGCCGAGCATCCTGGCGATCTCCAACTTTTGTTCGGGAGTGTAGCAAACGCCCGGCATCTGCTCGCCGTCGCGAAGCGTTTCGTCGTAGATGCGGATTTCGGCGGGATCGGGGAAAGCGACGTCGCGGGTGAACTCTTTGGGATCGCGGATCAGGCGTTCTATTGGCTCGCGAAGCATCTTTCGGGCGTTCTACGAACGGCGCCCTATCTCTTGGTCGGGTGTCTCACCTTCCCGCTCGCTGAAGCGCAACTCGGCAGTATCGCGCGGAAAGAGCAGCTCGAGCGTCCAGTCGAAGGCGACGCGCAGCTTGCGGTCGAGGCCCGGCAAGCGGAGCAAGTAATACGTCCGCCACAGAAACCATGCGATAAATCCCGTGATGACGCGGTCGCCGGGAAGCTGCGCGACGGCTTTGCGGCCGCCCAGCGCCGCCATCATGCCGAGCGCCTCGTAATCGAACGGCCGCGTCGGCTTTCCTCGCAACACGGCGACGATATTGTCGGCGAGAACGGGACCTTCGCGAATGGCGTGCTGCGCCGTCATCGGATAGACGCCGCCTTTGGGATGCGGAATCGAAGCGCAGTCGCCCAGCGCCCAAACGCTGCCCGACGTCGGGACGCGCATGTCCGGACCGGTTTCGACCGCGCCGCGCTTCGTCAAAGGAAGCGCAATTTTGGCAATGGTCGGCGACGGCTTCACGCCGGCGCTCCAGATGATCGTCTCACTCTCGATCCGCCGCCCGCTCTGTAACGTCAGCCCTCGTTCGTCCGCACCGGCGACGCCGTCGCCGAGAATCACTTCGACCCCGCGCCGTTCGAGCACGCGACGCGAGTAGCGGCCCATTTTCTCGGGCAGGCCGGCCAACAAGGACGAGCCCGCCTCGACGAGGATCATTTTTACTTCCTCGGCGCTAAGGCGCTTGTAAAAGCGCAGCACGCTGCGAAAGAGTCCGACGATCTCGCCGGCCGTTTCCACGCCGGTAAAACCGCCGCCCACGACGACGAGCGTGAGCAGACGTTTGCGACGCGGCTCGTCGTCGATCGTGTCGGCCAGCTCGAGAAGCCACACCAGGTGGTTACGCAGCGCATCGGCATCGTCGAGCTCTTTGAGCGCCCAGGCGTGCTCGGCGATCCCGGGCAGACCGAACGTTGACGGAGACGAACCCAGGGCCAAAACGACGTGATCGTAGTGAAGCGTCGTGCTGATGCCCGTCAGCACGTGGTGATACCGAACCGTCGAGCGTGCGACGTCCACCTCATCGACGTCGGCCAAAACGAACCGCGTGCGGTGCAGTTGCTCCCGGATCGGCGTGACGACGTGCCGCACCTCGAGCTCGCCCGACGTCACCTCCGGCAGCATCGGGGTGAACAGCGTGTAGTTCTCGCGGCTGAGCAGCACGATCTCGGCTTCTTCGGGGCGCAATCGGCGCTCGAGACGCCGCGCGACGGCGATCCCGGCAAATCCTCCACCCACGATCACGATGACCGGCACGCGACGCGGTTGAAGAAACGCACATGACATACCTTCCGCCGGAATCCGGCGGCCCGCCGGAACCGGTCCCCGCGCCAAAACCGGTCGCTCGGCGGAGCGGAATCGGCGCCATCCTAGCGGCTGCCGCCGCCTTCCTCTTCAAGTTCAAGTTTCTGCTGCTCTTCGGCGCGAAGCTCTTCGGTGTCAGCTGGACGTTTTTGCTCTCGCTGTGGATCTACGTCCTCATTTTTGGGTGGAAGCTGGCGGTCGTGGTGATGCTGCTTCTGCTCGCCCACGAGCTAGGCCATTACTTTGCCTTTCGAGCCTACGGTTTGCCGGTGCGTCTTCCGGCTTTCGTCCCGCTGCTGGGTGCGTTCACCGCAGGCGCCGCGCCGCAGGATCTCGAGCAAGACGCCTACATCGCGTTGGCCGGCCCGCTAACCGGGCTGGGCTTGGCCGCCGTTTGCTACGCAATGGGTGCCGCAACGCAAGATCGTTTCTGGTATGCCTGCGCCGATCTCTCGGCTTTCCTCAATCTCTTCAACGTGATTCCGATGCCACCGTTCGACGGCGGGCGTATCGTCGCCGCGCTTTGGCCGCCGCTCTGGATCGTCGGTTTCGCGCTATTCGTCGGATTCGCGGTGTTCGTGCACTTGCCGATACTCTTCGTGCTCGTGATCGGACTACTGGGGCTTCCCGCAATGACCTCGGCGTGGCGCGGGCACGTCGATCCGCGCGCCGAGGCGATGACCTTTGCGGCGCGAGTTCGCATCAGCGTGTGGTATCTTGCAACGCTCTTCGGGCTCTTCTTCGTCATGGCGCAGTCCCACGCGATAGCCTCGCCCGGATCGCGAGGCACGATCTTTTGACGATGCGGCGATGGCTGCCGGGCGTTGCCTTTGCAGCGATCGCCGGCGCCGTTTTCTTCGCGCGTCCGGCTGCCACACCCGGACCGAAGCTGCGCGATTTCGAGGCGTATTGGTCCGCCGGCGTTACGTGGAACTCCGGCGGCAATCCCTACGGACGCGCCATCTGGAACGCCGAACGCACCGTCGACGGCGTAACGCCGTCGCGAGACGAGTTGCTCCCCTTCGTCGGACCGCCGCCCACGTTACCCCTCTGGAGCCTCCTTGCTCGGCTGCCGTACGATAGCGCCGCGATACTCTGGATCGGCGCGCTGCTGGCGGCGCTGCTCGCGATGGTAGCGGCAACGCTGCGCGGATCCGCGACGCCCGTTAAACTCTGCGCCTTTGCGGCGGCACTCGCCTTGGCGATCGGATTCGGTCCGCTGACCAGCGACCTCGCACTCGGCCAGATCGCCCTTCCCGCTTTCGCCGGCGCGGCGCTCGTCGTCGTCGCGCGTTCGCGGTGGCTCGGCGCGGCGGCGGCGTGTTTGGCGTTCGCGCAGCCAAATGCGTCGGCGGGTCTCTTCTCCGTACTCGGACGCAATCGCGCGACGGCATCGATCGTGCTCGCTCTTGTCGCGACCTACGCGTTGGGAGCCTTTGCCGCCGGCTGGTCGTGGCCCCTCACCTACGCAAAGGCTCTCGCTGCTCACGCCGGCGCCGAGCGGCTGAGCGGTATTCAAATTGCGCCGGCGGCCGTTGCTTATGGATTCGGCGCTTCGCCGGGGGTAGCCGCGTGGCTGGGACTCGCCTGCGCCGCCGTGGCCGTCGCCGCGGCAGCGTTGATCGCGACGCGCGTCCGCGAACCTTTTCCGCGCTTCGCGGCGTTCTCGGCCCTCGTTCCATTCGTAGCCGGCTTCGTGCACGAGCACGATCTGCTGGTAGCGTACGCGGCCGCCGCATGGTGCGCGCTGCGCACGCGCGGCACGACGCGCGCCGTCGCCTTGGCCGGAACGCTGCTCGTCGCCGTCGACTGGCTTGGGCTGGCCCAACGTCCGACCGGAATCGTTCAATGCGCCCTGCTCGCGCTCGCGGTGCTGTTGGCGTTCGTCGCTTTAGGAGAAAGGCACGAATCGCGGGCGCAGTGGATTGCTGCCGCTGCCGTTACGGTGCTCTTTTTCGCGGGTGCATGGATCGGCGCGCATTATCCCGCACCGGTATGGCCGGATGCGCTCGCCAATTTCCGCGCCACACCCGCCGCCGGCGCCGCGCAAGTCTGGCTCGACGAGCAACGCGCGAGCGGGTTGCTCGCCGCCGTCCCGGCGTGGGCGCTGCTGCGCGCCCTGTCGCTGGCCGGATGCGGGCTGCTGGCTTACGCTATATATCGACGCCCAGCATCTGATCGAATGGCGTAAACGCTCCCGGATGATACCCGGTCAGATTCTTGTTATAGGTGAATCCCGTATCGAGGATCGATAGCACGATGGTCGGCGCATCGTTGATGATCAAGCGCACCTCTTCGTCGAGCAGCCTCGCCTGCTCGCGTCCGTCGTACGTGCGCTTGATCTGCTCCAGCAGCGCGTCGACCTTCGGGTTGCAGTAATGCAGCACGTTCTGCCCATTTGGCGGAATCTGGTTGCACTCGAAGAGGTTCGAGATATCGGGAACCGGGAGATCCTGCCACGAAAACATCGTTATATCCCACTTCGAGCCGTAGACGATGCCGCCGTTCTGATACGGCGCGAAGAACATCGCCGGCGCGAACTTGCGAGTTTCGATGTCGATGCCGACCGCGCGCAGCTCCTCGCGAATCAGCTCGACCGTCTCGTCGGCGGTCGACACACCCGTATAATATGGGAACTGCAGCGTCAGCTTCTGGCCGTTCTTCTCGCGGATGCCGCCCGCGCCGACCTTCCAGCCCGCCTGATCGAGCAGCTGCCGCGCGCGGTCGGGATTGGTCTCGAAGAGCGGAATGCCTTTGGGCGCAAAAGGCAGCACCGGCGAGATCATGCTCTCCTGCACGATCGAATAGCCGTGAGAGATCTTCTCCGACATCAGCTTTCGGTCGAGCGCATAGCGGATCGCCTGGCGAACCCGGATGTCGCTGACCAGCGGCCGCGTCACGTTAAAGTCGAGGTGGGCGTAGTAGATGCCCGGATGGACGTCGGTCTGAAGCTTGCTCAGCGCTTTGACCTGCACGATATACGACGGGGTAACCTCGGGCCAGAGCTCGACGTCGCCGGTCTGCAGCAGCGTCAGCAGCGTGTCGCGCGACGGAATCAGCTTATAGGTAATGTGGCGCAGCTTCGCCGTGCCGCGAAAATAGTAGGGGTTGGCTTCGAGCTCGATGCTGTCGCCGCGCTTCCACACCACCACGCGGAAGGGTCCGATGCCGACCGGTTTCGAGTTGTAGGCGACGTGATTGATATTCGCATACTTCGCCAGAAGGTGGGCGGGAAGGACCGACGGGTTGGCGCCGGCACTGCCGAAGAACGTCGGCAAGAACGGCGAGTAGGGGTGCTTGAGGTGATAGACGACGGTGTACTTATCGGGCTCGTCGATCTTGGAGATAAGATTCCAGCCGTCACGGCCGACTTCGTTGTTGGCCGGATTGAGCACGGCCTTGGTCGAGAAGACGAGATCGTCGGCGTTGAACGGCGCTCCGTCGGACCAGCGCACGCCGTGGCGCAGGTGCCACGTTATCGTGTCTCCGTCACGGCTGATGCCGCCGTTGGCCTGCGATGGGATGACCGTCAGCAGCTCGGGGTAGGGACGGTTGTGCTGGTCGTACTTCGCGAGATACGCCTGCGTCATCTGCGAGATGTAGCCCAGCGTCGTCTCGGTGAATAGATGCGGATTGAGCGTCGGAACGTCGCCGCTGCCGTCGGCGATAGTCAGGTAGTGCGACGTAACCGCGCCTCCCGACTTAGTGCACGACGCCAGCAAGAGCGCGGCAACAACGGCTGCCGACAGGCGCGAAATCGTCAACATCGTAAGCTCCTTAGATCGAATAATTCCATGGGTCCCAGAATCCCGAAATCACCGGGGACGGATCGAAACCCTTTAAGTCGGTGTTGTAAACGTACGGAATACGGTTGAAGTACAGGATGATGCTCGGCACGTCGAGCGCCAACTGCTGCTGGACGATGACGTAGTCGCGCTTGCGCCGCGGCTGATCGATCGTCTTGAGCGCGTCGTTCATCGCGTCGGTGGCCGTGCGGTTATTCCAGAACATCGCGTTTTGACCGTGCGGCGCCAAGTTGTCACCGGAATAGATGGCGCTGTCGTCGGGATCGGCCGCGGCCAGCCAGGCGAACAGCGCGACGTCGTAGTGGCCGCCCTGCAGAATGCCGTTGGTCGAGTTGTCGAAGAACTGGCTCGTCGGAAAGTTCTTGATGTCCGCCTGGACGCCGACGTCGCGCCACGCGCGCTGCAGAATCGTTTCGTTGGCCTTCCCGCTGACCGACTCGGTCTGCGTGCTCATCGTGAACTCCAGACGCTGGCCGTTTTTGACGCGGATGCCGTCCGGGCCGATCTTCCAACCATCGGCATCCAAGAGCGCCTGCGCCTTAGCCGGATCGTACGGATAATGAACGATGTCGTTGGTATAACCCCAAGAGTATTTGGGTTGCTGGTCGGTATCGGCCTCGATCGCCGAGCCGTGGGCGACCTTATCGATGATGCCCTTTTTGTCGGTAGCGTAGGCCAGCGCCCGGCGGACTTGGATATCGGATACGATTGGGTGGCGCAGGTTGAAATCTACGTGCGAAAAGGCAAAGGCATCGACGCGAACGGCGCGCAGTCCGTTGCGCGGATCGGCTGCGAGCGCCTCGTACTCGGGCCACTTATGTCCCGTTCCCTGGGCCAGCATATCGAGCTCGTGCGTCTGCAGCTGCGTCGCCGCCGTGTTCTCGTCGGGAAGAATTTTATAGACCACTTCCTTGAGCTTGGGTTTGCCGAGATAAAAGTCCGGATTGGCGACCATTCGGACGTCCTGACCGCGGTTCCACGCGACGATCTTGAACGGTCCGCTGCCAACGGGCAGCGCGTTATACGGTGCCGTGTTGAACGAGCCTTTATCGTCGTTGTACTTGGCGAGGATGTGCTCGGGAAGGATCGGCGCATTGCCGTTCACGCTCCACAGCTGCTGCAGGAACGGAGCGTATAACTTCTTCATGTGGACGACTGCGACGTAAGGATCCGAACAGTCGATGCTTCCGATGTCTTTGAAGCCGTCGGTCGTGACGACGTTGTTGTGCGTATTCATTACGACGCGCCAGGTGAACTTCATATCGTTGCAGGTCAGCGGGGGCCCGTCTTGCCACTTGATGTTATGCCGCAGCTTGTACTTGAGCGTCAAACCGTCTTTGCTGACGTCACCGTTGGCAAGCGTCGGGATTTCACTCACGGCGTCGGGGACGGCCCGCCCCTTTTCGTCGTATCGCACCGTCCACGAAAAAACGAACATCGAAAGGTCTAGCGTCGGACTCGCCGAGTTGAGCAGCGGGTTTAGGTTCTTGGGATCGGAGAACTCGGAGAAACGAAGGACGCCCGGCTCGGTCCAAGCGTGGTGGCCGCCGCTGGTCGTGCCGTTGGAAACTTTAGTGCATCCGGAAAGCGCGACGGCTGCTGCCAGCACCGCGATTCCGTACCTCGTCCTCAATCTCAAACCGATCTTCCTTCCTCATTCGGCATCGTCGAGCATCGTTTCGGGATCGATGCCGTTCGCCAGGCAAAATGCTCGATAAGCGTCCGGTACGATCTCCGATGGTTTGATCTCGCTACGGCCGCCCCAAAACACGTTGGTATACGCAAAATCGAGCCCCGCTTCCCGCAGATGCGCGTCAATGGCGGCTTTATGGGCCAGCACGACCGGCTTCTCCATCCCATGCGCGACGGCCATGACGTTCACGTCGTGAAACTCCGGCCCGCCTTCGCGCCAGTACGCGTGCGTGATGACGTAGTGCCGCGCGACCTCACGCCCTGCCGCAACCTCGCTACCGGGCGGTACGGCCCAATGAAAGAGCGCATTGTAGCGCGTCACTCGCTCCTGCCCCGCAGTTGGTTTGACGTGCTCGAGAAACGTCGAAAACCGCCCGATGACGCCCCGCTCCTGGAGCGAACGGGCGACGTCGTCGAAGGCCGAAAGGTCTAGCCCCGCCTCGCGCGCTCGTGCCGCCCACAGATCGCGCACGATCTCGCTCGGCACGAACTCACGCTTGAGCGCCAGCAGCACGCCCCACTCGAGATTCGAGAGTTCGACGAGCGTCGTGTCCAGCGGCTCGGCCTCCCTTTCGGCGCGTGCTCCAGGTTCGAGCCCACGCCGGCGCACGTGACCGACACCGAGGGTAAAGAGCATCTTCGCCGGCATCAGCCGGAATCGCGTCGCTCCAACCCGGTTCGCGAGCCACCGGGCGTGTTTAGGCAATGAGAAACCTTGAGGAACCTTGAGGGTCGTCCAAAGGCGATAGCTGCTGCCCGCCGTGGCGCTGTCGGTCGTTCGAATAACGACGTGGCCCGAAAATGGATCTTCGCCAAACATGTACTCGAATGCCGCGTCGAGTCTCTCCGGCGGAACTTCCCAAGCGCAGAGCGCGCCCGCGGCAAGGCTGGTCGAGAGCAGCGTCTGACGGACGCGGCGAATCGTCCCCGCCTCGAGCATCGCGACGATTCGCTCGATAACGGTTTCCACCGGCACTCCGGTTCGAGCCGCGATCTCACCGAAAGGATCTATTTGAAAACCGGTGAGGCGATCCTCAGAAACCGCGAGGATCGCCGCATTTACCGGATCGGAGATGGTGGCAGGTAGCGATGCGTCCCTAAATTTGGACGTCGCTTACACCAGTGGCGTACAGATAGTTCTGCTCCGCCGTACGAACGCCGTAGAGGGCGGTAATATAGGCCGACTGAGCCGTGGTGAGGTTTGCCTCGGCCGTAACGAGGTTGAGGACCGTGGTTGCGCCGACTTTGTATTGCGCCTGCGTCGCACTGAGCGAGACCTGCGCGGCGGTCAGTTCGGAACGCGCTTGTACCAGCGACGAGCGCGCCGAGATCAGCGTCGCCAAGGCCGAGCGCACGTCGGACTCGACTGTGAGCCGCGTGGAGTTGAGCGTCGCGACGTCCTGATCCAGCTGCGAGGCTGCAACGGCGACGTTATAGTTGGTTACGCCCTGATCGTAGATCGGAACCGTCAAGTTCAACCCGATCGCCTTATCGTTGGACCACGAGGCGGCACCGGGACAGGCCGACGCCGTCGCCGTCGTGATGCAATCGAGGAAGGTACGGCTCACGCCGTCGCTCGCGCCCGCGGTGAGGATCGGAAAGCGGGCCAGCTTGGCGTAACGCACGTTTTCTTTAGCGGACTCAACGTTGTACGCGGCCGAGAGATAATCGGGGCGCATGATCAGGGCTCTTTTTAGCGAGGCGGCGTACGTTGGATTGGGTGCTTGCGGCTGTGCCGTAATCGCACGCGGGACCACCTCTGCGTCGGCATCGACGCCGAGCGTCGTTGCAAAGTTGGCCTGCGCGCCGATCGCCACGCCTTGCGCCGTCACCAGATTGCCGCGCGCTTGTGCCGTTTGGAACTGGGCCGCGGCAATATCCGACCTCGCTGCTGCGCCGTTACGGATCTGCGCCGCCGTCGAGGCTTCGTTGACCTCGAATTCGCGAACGAGCTGCGCATCTGCGGTTACCGTCGCGTTGTCTTCGAGTACCGCGTAGTACGCGTTTGCCACGTTGAAGGCCAGCGTTTGCAGTTGCCGCAACAGCGTAGCGCGTCCGGCAATATCGCCCGCTTTCGCGGAACGAATATTGGCGACCGTTCGGCCGCCGTCATAAATCAGTTGCGTGATCGAGATCGTCGCGGATTCGGTCGTGATCGTGCTCTGACTGTAGGTACCGAATGGTGGCCGCGTCGGTGTCGGGGCGGCAAACGGAGCAGCCGCCGCCGGCGCCGGGCTGCTGACCGACGACGACGTTCCGTTGGTATAGTTTTTGGCTGCCTGCGCGTTACCGCTCAGGCCCGGGTAGAGCGCTTGCACCGATGACGTGTAGCGCGCGTGGATCGCCGCCCACTGAGCGTTCTGCAGCGCGAATGTGGGCGAGAGTGCAACCGCGAGACGGACCGCATCGGCCAGCGAGATGGATTGCGGCACCCCTTTCCGCTGCTTGAGCTGCTCGACGTCGGGCGCCGGCGAGCCATACGCCGGATACGGGATGGGCGTGCCGCTGATCGTCGGCTGCGGCAAGGGGGACGGCATGACGATCCCGGGGACCCCCGGGATCTGACCGTTTTCGGGAGATGGACTCGGCGGGGTCTGCCCCAAGGCCGCCCCGGTTACGAGCGCGCCCAACGACAGCGCCGCGGCAAAGCCGCGGGTGGTTAGCCTACCTCGTTTCATCCTTAATGTACCGTGCCCGAAGCCGAAGAAGAGGCCGGCGCGGCGCCGCTCACCGCCACGACGCTGCCGTCTTTGAGCGCGTCGGGCCGGGTCGTAATGACCATCGTACCGGGCGCAATCTTCGGACTGATTACTTGCGACATCGTGTCGGTCTGGACTCCGACCTTCACCGGGACGGCCTGAGCCTTGTTATCCGCTACCACGTA
>DATAPM010000366.1:0-5194 GCA_036265225.1 Vulcanimicrobiaceae bacterium | reverse complement strand
ACCCGTCGTGATGAACCTCTGGGCTTCTTGGTGTCCGCCGTGCCGAGCCGAGATGCCCGATTTGCAGCGGCTCTCCGAGTACGGAAAGTCGCATGGGGTCGTGGTCGTCGGCGTCAACGAAGGCGAGTCCGAAGATCGGGCAAGCGCGTTCGCGCAATCGCTGCAGATCCACTATCCGATTTGGATCGATGCCAACCAGCGATACGGTCGCAGCTATAACGCGCTGGGATTACCGACGACCGTGATCGTCGATCGCAACGGCGTCGTTACCCGGGCGTTCGACGGCGCACTGAGCTTCGACCAAATGCGCAAGAGCCTTACGGCGACGGGCGCGAACCCTTGATCGTGCCCGTCGCATTAGCGCTCGTGGTGCTGGCCGCGGTGATCGCCGAGATCGTCGTGCCCGGTAAGGCCGTCTATCACGCCGGGTGGTATAACGTGGCGCTCGGCGGACTCGCCATACTCTCCCTCTTTTCGGCACGAAAGCGTTTTGCCGCAGCTCACGGTATCCGGCGCCGCGCCGGCGTCGTGGCCATCGCATTCGGCACGACTGCGGCTGCCGTGGCAGGCATCGCCAGCGGATTGCTCGGGCCCGACAATCAGAACGTCATCGGCGCACCGGGGCAGCGCGTCCGCGTCGAAGGCCTGGGCACTCTCGATTTTCCGCTTGCCGACGCGAGCGTTGCCGACGTGACCCTCGAGCGGCCCCTGCGAGGACCGCTGGCGATCGGATCCGGCACGCGCAACGCGGGCAACTTTATCCTTCGCGCCTCGCCCCGCGACGTCGTGTACGTAGAGGCTCGCGATCTGCGCGGTAACCGCTTAACGATTACGCAACCGACCGGATCGGTCTTCCTTTCGCCCGTTCTCCTCATGCAGCACCGGCAGACCATCGCGGGCATGGAGCTTCCGTTCGACTCGTTCGACGTGCCGGCAGAACAACGGGTCGTCAAAGCCGTGCTCTTTACGCCCGCGCAGGCGGCCATGCTCCCGCACAACGCGGAAATCGGCGAGCCCGCGGTGCTTTTCGCGGTCGACGACGAGAACGATCGTGTACTCCCGCATGCCATCGCTCTGAGCTCCGGCGGTAAATCCGTCAAAGCGGGCGGCTTGGCGCTGCGCGGACGCGTTGCCGGCTATCCGGCCGTCGACGTAATGTCGGCGCCGAATCTGATCGCGGTGGTCCTAAGCGCGCTGGTGGTTGCCGGCGGCCTTATCGCGCTGTTGTAACGCTCGAGCGGCTACGGGCCGGCGACGACCGCGCGAACGTTTCGCAATACGATGCTCCCGTCCGATATCTGGGCGCCCTTTTGCGGCAGGACGTAGATCGACATGAGTCTGGTCGCGTCGGTTCCGGCCGGAAAACGAACGGCAACGTGACGCCATCCCGGCTGCGTCAGGCGCGTCGCGTCGAGGCGCGTGTCTTCTTTGATCGAGTTGCGAACCGCGATGCGCACTCGCGCATTACTTCCATCGTCTTGCACGTCGAAGGCAATGCCAAGCGTATCGTCGGGAAGGTCGACGTCGCCCATCGCGTACGCCGCGCGTTCGTTCCGGGAGAAAGAGTAGCTCAGCCGCACGCAGCTACCGCAGCCGGCATTGCGCGTCAGCGTGCCTTTGCCGCCTGGCGGAACCGTGCTGAATCGGGCACGGTCGGCGAATCCGATCGAGACGTCGTGCGAACCGACCGTCACCCGTGCGTTGGCTACCGTTTGACCGATCCGCACGGTGACGTTGGCGTTACGCGCACCGGCACGGTAGCGTCCGGACGAGTCGATGCTTCCGGCGTTCGCGCTCCAACGCAGCTGGGAGGGCAGCTCGACCGGGTATCCGTGCGCATCGAAGGCGACTGCTTCCAACGAGATATTTCCGTTTGGATCCACGTTGGGGAGCGCCGGTACGATGCGGGCGCTAGCCGGACTGGCGTCGATCTGCAACGTCACCTCGCCGCGAAGATTTCCATCGCGCAGTACGAGGCGTCCGGCGCCGGCCTTGCGTGCTAAAAACTGGCCGGCGCGAAAGATGCCGAGCGAAGCGGGCACGACGTCCGCGTCCGGCGCGGCGTCGCTTTGAACTACGTGATACGCGGCGTCGACCGACGCGATCCGCAGCGGTACCGTCGCGCCGGCGATTGCGCGCACGGTGCCGGGCCGCGCGACAAGCCTTACCGGGGGCCCCGCCGGAGCGCTGCTGTATACGAATATTCCGTCGGCAACCGGGCGTTCGCGACCGTCGGACGGAGAGTTCACCATGTTAGCTGCGCCGTCGCCGAGCCGGCGTACGGCGAGCGTCGAAGAGCCGCCACCGTCGAGCAGCAGCCCTTCGGTGGCGCCGAGCGACCGCATCAGTGCGGCGAACTGCGGGCGCGTTACGCCGACGCTCTCTTCGGGTTGACGGCCATCAACTTCGACCAGAAAGAGACGGCCGTCGGGAGCGATGGCGGCGCCGGAGCACGGCATGCGCCGCGAGTTTTCTCCCCGGTACGGAGCATCAATGTCGTCGTACCATCTGCCGTCGTGAAGGATGAGCGCGCCGCCGCCGACCGCGGCGGAGATCGCGTTCAAACCAAGCGGCGTCAAATCGCCGCTTGCCGCCACGATCGAATCGACTTGCGGATCGCCGGCGGCCGAGTAGTCGTTGAGTCCGATGGCAACGTAATAGCCCGGTGGCTGGGGCGCCTGATTATCGGCTATCGCCTTGACGCGATAGCGCGCGAGGGGCGGCGTTCCCGCCGTCGGCTCCAACGCCAGCAACGTCACGTTATCGCGCGGCGGCACGCGCCCGTAGAGCGGCGTCAGCAGAGAGAGACCGCCCTGCGGCATTTGATCGATCGCGTCGAGCTGCAACGTTCGTCCGTCGATGTCGAGCGCACCGGAAAACGTGAACTCCGCAATATGCGGCGTGCCGTCGCGGGTTACTGCGAGGACGTACCGCTTATAGGGAAGCTGAAGGAGGGCGCCGTCGCGTACGACCATGTTAATTGGGCGATTGGTAGCGCCGATGTCGAAGTAGTCGCCGTTGATGCCGGCAACGGCGCGCGACCGCCGTGCCATGGAGCCGACCGTTTCACCCGGCGAGACGAGCGAGTCCGTGGCCACGACCGATCCAACGCGGACGTCGCGACGATGCGAGTCGATCGCGACGACGCGGATGGCGAGTGGGCCGGCGTCGGTGACGAGCCGATAGTCACCGTAATCGACGCCTGGCGCGATGCTTTCCAGCGTCGGCGCTTGTTGCAGAATGCGCGGAAACGGTGCGGAGGGAGCGATGCGGGGCGGCAGCGCACCGGCGCGCGCGACCGCGCACGCGGCAATAAAGAATGCGACGAAGATGCCAAACCTCACGCTTTTGCCGGATGCCAGATTTCTACGGCCAGGGGATAGCTTCCGGTTGCAAACGGCGCGTGCGGGACTCGGCGCAGCGTCTTCGCATCGAAAACGTCGATCGAGTTATCGCTCGCGCAGGGAACGAAGAGGCGCCCGCTCGCCTCGTCTAACGTTGGTTTCCACGGCGTCTTGCACGTTTTCAGCGCCGGACGCTTCGCGCGCAGCGTGCCGGCATCGAGCACGTCGATCTCGCTGCGCGCCTCTTCGGTAACGAAGAGCGTTGCGCCGTGCGGGTCGAGTGCGATGCCGAGCGGAAAGTTCAGCGGCGCGCTTGTGGCCTTGACGCGCGCCTTGCTTCCGTTGAGAGCGATGGCGACGGCCGAGCCCGGCGCGGCGAAGAGCGAGCCGGCGCTTTGATTGGAAATTGCGTAGAGGGTTGAGCCGTCGGAAGAAAGGGCCAGCGAAAAGACGCGATCGACGGCGCGAAAACGGCGCATCACTCGCATCGCGCGCGCGTCAAGGGCCGCGATGGTGCCGTCGTTGGCGTTGGCAACATAGACGATCTGCCGGCGCTCGTCGATGGCGATGCCTTCGGCCGTCGCGCCCGTCGTGACGCGCGCCACGGTCCCGTCGGGGAGCACGCGGGTGAGCGCGCCTTTTCCGTCGGCATCGCGGTTGGTGACGAAAATGGCGTGGGTGACGGAGTCGACGGCGATCTCGTCCCCCAGCGGGACGCCCTCCACATGGGCTACCGACCACGGCGAGAGGGTGACGACGGTAAGTGCCGTCCCTTGAGTATCGGTAACCGCAACCCTTCCACTCGGATCGGCCGCCGTATCGCTCGGCGCGCCGCCGGTGGCGACCAGGCCGATGACGGAGAAGTCGCCGCTATCGTGCACTACGAGCCCATCGTCGTACGAAGCGGCGAATATCAGCGAACGATCCGGCGATGGAGGTGGTGCGATGCGCAAGTGCGCCGCACCAAGGCCCACGGCATTACCGGCGATGAGAAGCGCGCTCGTCGCGGCGGTTGCCGGCGGGGCGACGTAAATTCCGCCGGGTCGCAGCTCGCCGGGCCCGAGCAGTGCCGCGTGATAGGAACCCGCAAATCCGCTTACGCGCAGCGGCAGCGTGCTGCCCGGCAGGTAGGGCCATGATGCAACGTCGATTCGCCCGACGGCCAATCGCGTCGGCGGGACGCGCGGCGCGCTCGCAACCAGTGCCGCCAAGGCGAGCGAAAGAACGGCTAGGCGGGCAAAAGCCGTCAATGCGGCTGCACGAGACCGAAGATAAAGAGGCCCAGGCCAATGGCGCTCAGGCCGCATCCCAGGGAGACGAAGACGCGGGTACCGGCGAGCGTGGCGAGCGCCACGAGGACGATCGAAATATCGAACAAGGTCGTTGCAAACTGTAACGTTTCGTAAGAACGCATGATGACGTCGGAGCGCTCGTCGTCTCGAGCCGCCTGCGCGTCGAGCGACTCCGCCTTCTTGAGCACGCCCGGCGAAGAGGCGCGCTCCTCGTCGGCGACGTTCTGAAGCCGTACTCGCGTTTGGCGATCGCGCACTAAGTCGGTGGCCAGGATCGCGCGGTAGATATTGAAGCGAATTTGCTTGGCTTCGTACGCGTTGTACGTGTCGGTCGCCCGCGCTTGCGTGAGGATTGCGGCGTTCTTTACGGAGAGCGCCGAGATCGAGCGATGATGCGAGAAGAGGGTGCCGAGGGCGGCGAGTACCGCAATGATCGCAGCCGCGAGGGAGACGAGCCGGTTGCCACGACTGGCCTCGATCGTGCGGGAGACGTCGGCGCTCACGTCGCCTTCTCGCGCGCGGCCAGCGTCGCGATTCGTTCGAGACCTTCGGCCACGT
>DATAPM010000365.1:0-5286 GCA_036265225.1 Vulcanimicrobiaceae bacterium | reverse complement strand
GTGGTCGCCGGAGCTTCCACGGCTTTCAGCGTGTTGGGGATGCTGGCTGCGTTCGCCCACTTGCCGAGCGTCGAAGCGATCATCGAGTCGCTCTCGCGCGCGGTGATCGGCCCCTTCGGCGTCGTGCTGCTGGCGATCTATTACTTCGACGTGCGCATTCGGCGCGAGGGCTTCGACCTCGAGTCGAGCCTCGAACGCCTGGCGGGCGCGCAACCTTCGTGATTGCGGCGGTCGCCGCCGCGGCACTTGCGACGCCGTCGCGCGAGGCGCTGGTTCTGCACTGGCTGCACTCCAACCGCGCGCATTCGGTCGCGAGCCTGCATTCACCGCGAAACGGCCCGCAACCGCCCCCAAACTTGCAAGCGCTCGCGCAACGCGAGCTCACTTCCCAAGGCCGATATAACCTGACGGAAACCCGCGTGGCGCCGGTGCGCGAGTCGCTATGGAAACGATTCTTGCGCTGGCTTGGAGAGGGGTGGGAACGGCTGTGGCGCTCGCTCTCGAAACGCGTCCATTTTAGCGAACGGACGGCTAACAGCATAGGCTGGATGCTGCTCGCAGTCGTTGCGTTCGGATTGTTGTGGGTGGCCGTTCGCCTGCTCGTTAACCTGCAGGTGGCGCGTTCGCGCAAACGTTCCGACGCGCAGCCGCTCGAGGCACGGCTCGATCCACAAGCACTCTATCAAGAGGCGCGCGAGGCTGCGAACCGTCGCGAGTACGGGCGAGCGGCACTGCTGTTGTTCGCCGCGACCGTCGCGTTGCTCGATTTGCGCGGTACGGTTTGCGCAGATTGCAGCTCGACTGTGGGCGATTTGCGCCGGGAACTGCGCTCCAACGACGCATCTCTCGTCGCATTATTCGATGCAGTTGCCGCACCGTTCGTGCAAACCGCATATGCCGAACGCGCCGTCGACGCTTCGCAGTGGGAGCGTGCCGAACGGGGATATTCGAGGCTCAGCGAGTCGACGTAGGCCTCGCTGGGCCCACGAGCGAGCGTGGTGGACGGCGATGGCACCATAGCATGGGCCAAATGCTTCATTTTTGGGCATTTTTGCGTATGTTGAGAAGGTAAGAGCGGGCGGCCACGGGATAATCGTCGCTCATGTTACGCAAATATTGGTGGCTATCAGCGGCTGCCGCAACCGGCATTACACTGGCCGGGTGCAGCGGGCTGCACACAAGCGGCGGCGCGGCACCAGCGTTGCCTGCAACCCATGCTAAGGCACAGATGCGCGGCGCGACGGCCGGGAAGATTTCTCACGTCGTGATCGTGATCCAGACGAATCGCAGTTTCGATAATCTCTTCGCGACCTTCCCGGGAGCCAACGGCGCTACGAGCGGGAAGATGAAGAACGGCAGCACGGTTGCGCTAAAGAAGATCCCGCTCTACAGCAAGATGCTTCTGCAGAATAGCCACGCCGCGTCTCAGGTCGACTATGACGGCGGGTTGATGGACGGCTTCAGCGAGGTCTACGTAAGCCGCAAGTCTTGTCCGGCATGCGCCTACGCCTACGTCGATCCAACCCAAATCCGTCCTTACTGGACGATGGCCCAGCAGTACACGCTCGCCGATAACATGTTCCCGACGGAGAGTAGCGGCGACTTCAGCTCGCACCAAGACCTGATCCGCGGAAGCTCCGCGCTCGACGCCTCGAAGAGCGCGATCGATTTTCCGACGCACGGTCCGTGGGGATGCGACGCGCAGAAGGGGACGACGACCCCCGTTTTGATGAGCAACGGCGACTACGTCAAGAAGGGCCCGGCGCCGTGCTTCGGATACAACACCTTGCGTGACGTCTTAAACGGCCCGGGAATCTCGTGGAAATACTACGTGCCCGACCTCTTTACCGGCGGCCTGGCCGGCGCTTACTGGAACCCCTTCGACGCGATCAGCGCCGTACGCAATGGCCCCGAGTGGAAGACGAATATCTCGATGCCCGAGACGAACTTCTTCACCGACGTTTCGAAAGGCACGCTCCCGGCAGTTTCGTGGCTTTCGCCAAGCAACGCGAACTCCGACCACGCCGGATTCGGAAAAACGGATACTGGCCCGGCTTGGGTCGCGAAGGTCGTCAATGCGGTCGGCGCAAGCCAGTATTGGAACTCTACCGCAGTGATCGTGCTCTGGGAGGACTGGGGCGGCTGGTACGATCACGTTCCGCCGCCGCAGCTGGATTACGCCGGCTTGGGCATTCGCGTGCCGATGATCGTCGTCTCGCCGTACGCTAAGGCGGCCTACGTCTCGCATACGCAGTATGAGTTCGGCAGCATCTTAAAGTTCGTCGAGGACCTGTGGTCGCTGCCTCGCCTCGGGACGACCGACGTACGCGCGACCTCCATAGACGACGTCTTCGACTTCAACGCCAAGCCGAGAAAGTTCACCAAGATACCAGCCAAGTAGTCGCTCGCGCTCGATACACCAAGCGACGGCTTCGTGAATGCGAAGCCGTCGCTTTTTGTTGCAATTTGCTCACGCCATTTCTAACTCAACGTTTGGCTTCGTTGACGCGTTAACGCCGTACCGTCGTGGCATAATTTCGCGCCATGAAGGCCTCAAAACTTATTTCGTTATTTTTGAGCGGCCTCGCAGCCGCAATATTAACCAACTGCAGTGGGATGACGGCCGTTCAGCCGGCGGTTCCCACGAACGACAACCATAGTTCGTTGAATAGAACCGCCATGCATCACCCGCTGGGCGAGATGCTCGGTTGCCCATATCCATCGGGTGACGTGTGGCAGACGGACATCTCCAATTCGCCGACGGATCCGAACAGTGGGGCCTACCTCAAAGCGGCAAGCGATGCGGGCGGAGGCGGGAGCTTTGACGCCTCGGCGCCGACGACCGACGAGCTCGTTAATCCGGCAACATCGTCGACTCCGCTGCTCACCGTTCAACCTAAGGTCAAGTGGCATACGCCGTATTCGCCGTGGCCGTGGGCCGCGAGCTTCTACATCGAACCCTTGGGCGACGCTCACGCGCTAGTCCTGCAATCGGAGGACTGCCAGTATTACGAAGGGTACAGCGTGACGTACAACAGCGGTAACCTTTCGATGTACAACGGCGGCATGTGGAAGTTGATCGCTCCCTTCTCGCGTCCAAAGCAAGGATCGACGTCGACCGCCAGCGGAATTCCGATCGGTTTCGTGGCCGTACGGCCCGAGGAGCTCAAGAACGGCGTAATCGGACACGCCCTCGGTTGGAACGGCGTACGGAATAGCTGGTCGCAAACCGCCTGCGTTTCGCCTGCCGGGCAAAGCGACTGCACCGACGATATACCTTACAATGGGCCGCCGAGCGATAGGCCGATGCCGTACGGAGCCCACCTCCGGCTGAAGGCGAGCTTCGACGATTCGAGCTTCCCGAACGAAGCGAAGATCGTCGCCGACGCCTTGAAAAAATATGGAGCTTACGCCTACGACACCGGATGCTGCAATACGATCGTCTTCACGAACGACTCGAACGGCGGCCCCGTCTGGACGAGCGGCGACGAGGCAGCTCTGTCCGGCATCAATCTCTCCGATTTCGACATCGTAACAGCTCCATAAACCTCGGGGGCGCCCATAGGTCGAAGGCCTCAATTTTCGGCCTGCGTCCCGGGACGCCCCCGGAAGGAAATCGCCGCGCGCCTAACGGGCGCATATGCGCAATCTTTTTCATGGGTTATTTCCGGTCGCCCTTGCGACCGCGCTCTGTTCGTGTGCCGGCGCGCAGAGCGGCATCGTACCGGCCGCAGGAATCATGCCGCGCGGCGTTTCGCATGCCGGGCATCCCAGCTCGGTCGGTAACTATATCAAGCATATCGTCATTATCGTTCAAGAGAACCACAGCTTCGACAACCTCTTCTCGACGTTTCCGGGTGCCGACGGAACGAAGACCGGTAAGATGAGCACCGGCAAGACCGTCAAGCTCAAGAAGAGCAATCTCTTTAGCCCAAGACTCTTCGAGAACAGCAACCTCGCGTTCACCGTCGACTACGACAACGGCAAGATGGACGGATGGAATAGGGTGTACGTCGGCTCGAAGCCGTGTCCGAAATGCGCCTATGCCTACGTGGATCCCACCCAGATCGCACCGTATTGGACGATGGCCCAGCAGTATGCGCTAGCCGATCATATGGTCACCACGGAAGCGAGCGGGAGCTTCACCGGTCACCAGGACCTCATCCGTGGAAGCACGGCGATCAACAGCACAACGAGCTTGATTGACTTCCCGTCGCGCGGGCCGTGGGGATGCGACGCGCCGGCGGGAGCGACGGTTCCGGAGCTGCTCTCGAACGGCAACTACGTTCAAAACGGACCCTTCCCGTGCAGCAGCGCCTTCGCGCCCTCGGGCACGTACAGCACTCTACGCGACCTTCTCGACGCCGCATCGGTCTCGTGGAGATACTACACCCCGGCGCTTTTCAACGGTGGGCTCGCCGGCGCGTATTGGGACGCCTTCGACGCCATCGCGCCGGTGCGCAATGGAAGCGAATGGAAAACGAACATCGTCTCGCCCGAGAAGAAAGTCCTCAACGACGCTTCAAAGGGTAAGCTGGCGGGCGTCTCCTGGGTTATACCCGATGGGATCAACTCCGACCACTCTGGTTTTGGGAACTCCGACAAAGGCCCGTCATGGGTTGCCAGCGTGGTTAACGCGATCGGCCAGGGTTCGGATTGGAACTCGACTGCCATCATCGTCGTGTGGGACGACTGGGGCGGCTGGTACGATCACGTGACGCCCCCGCAGATCGATTACGCGGGTCTTGGGTTTCGCGTACCGATGATCGTCGTCTCGCCCTATGCAAAGCAAGGCTACGTTTCGAGCACGCAATACGAGTTCGGCAGCATCATCAAATTCGTCGAAGAAGCGTATGGGCTGGGCAGCCTGGGCACCGACGATCGACGCGCCAACTCGATTGACGATATGTTCAATTTCGATGCGAAGCCCCGTGCGTTTAAGCCGATCGATGCAAAATATTCCC
The DNA here is from genome assembly GCA_036265225.1 of Vulcanimicrobiaceae bacterium. Classification (GTDB taxonomy): domain Bacteria; phylum Vulcanimicrobiota; class Vulcanimicrobiia; order Vulcanimicrobiales; family Vulcanimicrobiaceae; genus Cybelea. Next base: position 322 of record DATAPM010000365.1, on the reverse strand, counting down.
GATCGTTCTTCGAACGCCAGCCTCCATCGAACGTCCCGGTCGATACCGACTAATGACTCAAATTCGCATCAGAGACAATGGTGCGAACGTCCTAAAGAATGGGACCTAAGTAGGATGGGACGGCCGGCGTTGAGAACCCGCCTGCTCCATGAGCCGCGTCAGCGCCGTACGGCGCCTCGGTGCCGTCATGGCGCTAATCTTGCTGGCCTCCTGCGCCGGCACCGTGCTACCAAATCGAGTAACGACTTTGACTAGTGCGCTTAAACGCTCGGAAAAGGTTCGGCCGGCAGGGTCCACGTTCTACGGCTGTCCGGCGTTTCGC
>DATAPM010000364.1:0-16334 GCA_036265225.1 Vulcanimicrobiaceae bacterium | reverse complement strand
ACCGCAAGATGATCCGCGTGAAGGTCCCGCTCGATCTCCGCGCCGTCACTGTCGGCGGCTCGGGCGCCTTCGCGCTCGCGACGCCGCTGCGCGTACGCGATCTCATTTCGTACGCGGTCCGCGAAGCAATCGGGTCGCGCGCCCCTCACGACAAATTCTTACGCAGCATCCACCGCACGCTCGCCGGTCTGATCGCCGGAGACTTTACGATCGACGTCGACGGACGCACGTTCGCCGACCCCGACGCGGTCGTCGTCTGCGAGCGCTGCGCCGACGTGCGCTTCTTCGTAAGCAAGCGCCGCCGGGGCGCGCTCAACCGAAGATAGCGGCAAAACGATATCTGCCCTTGCGGCAGATGGTACTGTAAGAGAAACTTCTTCTCGAGAAGAAACGGAGCGTGCAAATCAAACTTGGCATCGCCCTGGTTGCCGCAGTCATCGCGGTGACCGCGCCGGTACGTGCGGACCTGCACTACGCCGTTGCCGGCGACGATCTTTATCGTGTCGAATCGGGCGCCGGCCTCTCGCGTATCTCGTACTCCGGAACCGAGCGCTTGACGATTCGACAATCGGGCAAGGAGCTTCGTTTTTCGGCACGCGCGCATTACACGCGCGTTTCCGGCACCACCCGAACGGCGGCGGAGGCGTTTTTCGTTCAAGTCCTCACCGAGAGCGGCTGGTTTGAAGACCGCATCGACGACGATCCGGACTTCCTGACGATTTTGAATCAACCGTTTGCCGTGCGCTTGGATGCAGCCACGCTGCGCGACGTAAGCTCGCTGCGCGCCCGCGTGCCGTTTGCCGCGCGTTCACCGCTGGGTGGCGAGACGGTGCTTCATGGTTATCTTCGGCCCGGCGTCGACGGCCCCATCGCCGGACATCCGACGGTGGCGGTCCGGTTCGAAGCCGATGGACCGATGAGTGGAGAGCTGCAGGGTCACGCCGACCAAATCCTCGGCGGCGACATGCACATGGACGGTACTGCCTACTACGCGCACGAGGACGGCATCCTGCGCGCGCTCAGCGTAACGCTGACCATCGAAGCGCGTCTTCGCGGAAAGAGCCCGACCGATGCGACCCCGGTGCGGATCGTCTACCACCGTTCGATCCGCGCCTTGAACGGCGATAATACCTAAACTGCGATCCTAAAACGCTCCGACTAACTCTACTTGGAGCGGATGCCGAAATGGGCGCTGCGATAGCTCGACCAGCGGCGTGAACGCCAAGTGGTTTTGATGGCAGTCGATCAGCATCTCGATCCCCCGTTTTACGCAGCCCGTCTCCTCGACGTACTTCCGCAGCTTTTTGGAGAAGTAGGCTTGCGGATCGCGCAGCACCTTGGCGTAGTAGGGATCGTCGGTTACTCCGGCTGGGTCGACGCCGTCTTTGGGGACGAGCCACACGAACCACGGATCTTCGCTCTGACGGTAACCGATCAGCACCAACGGGATGGCGCGCGCCGACTCGAGATTCGGCAAAAAGCTACAGATGGTGTACGCGTCCAACGAGATTTCGGTTGGTTCGATGGCTTGCAGCATATGCACCCCTTACGAATTTTTACGTAGTCGTCGTCAAAATAAAAAACCGCCTCGTCTCCTTGGGAGTGAAGCGGTTTATGCAAAAACCGAGCCGTAGGGGCCCGACCGAAAGTGGCATGGCTATCCTTTAGGAGCGCGCCCGCAAACCCCTTCGGAGCCGCCGGCGCCGCCTCGGACGCGCGCTTGAGGAGTTTTTTGCCGCGAGCGTGAAACCTCGGGCCTAGCAGTGGTGGTCCGGGGCACTGTATGAGCGCGCTCGCACCACTCCTTACGGGAGTATTCGTGCCAACAGCGACAACGACCGGGCGGAGCGTTGCTACGCCGCGCCCGGCCGGTTCCGCTCCTGGGGTGGAAAACTTCGAGAGCATCGTCGACGACTACCAGCGGCGACTCTATGGCTTCGCTTTGCGCATGACCGGCAACCGCGAGGATGCCGAAGAGATCGTGCAGGACGCCTTCGTGCGGGCCTATCGCGCGCTCGGTAAGATGTCGCCCGAGCAGCGAGGCGATCTGCGCCTCCAGCCCTGGCTCTATACGATCACGCTCAACGTTACGCGGAACCGCCTGCGCGGCAAGCGCCCGTCGAACGTCGCCTTGGATGCGCTCGCCGATCCCGACGCCATCCTGCGCGAATCGAACGAGGGGCCGCCCCAGCCCGAAACGATCGTCGAACAAAATACCGAGGTCGCGCTGGTCGAGCGCGCGCTGCTGCAGCTGCCGATGCATCTCCGAGCCGCCGCGACGCTGCGGTTTATCGAAGGCCGCAGCCACCCCGAAATCGCCGAAATACTCCACCAACCGATCGGCACGGTTAAGTCCCACGTCCACCGGGCCGTGCGCATTTTGCGCCGCATACTCGGCCCGCAGATCGGACGTTTTGCCACCGAAGGAGTCCCTTTGCATGCGTTGTCGTGACGTCGAAGCGCTCTGGGACGAGCTCCGCGGCGAGTGCCAAGCCTCGCTCAAAGAGACCGTCCACACCCACCTGCGAGCCTGCCCGTCGTGCCAAGCAATGTACGAGCAGTACGAAGGGGTGGCATACTGCCTCTCCTGTCTACCGCAGCCGCAGCCGTCCTGCGATTTAGCCAAGAAGGTCATCCAACACGTGGCCGCACTCAAAGGCAAGTACCATGCACCGATCGTGTTAACCGTCGTCAGCACGCCGGTCGGGCGTCTCCACGTCGGCTTGAAGCACGACCGCATCGCCTATCTGAGCCTCGACGCCGGGGAACCCGCCGAGGCGGTGGTCACGCGGGCCGAGCGCCGGCTCCGTCGCCACGTGGTCTTGGGCGAAGCTCCGCTTTGGCTCGTACGCGAGCTCGACCGATTTTTCAGCACGTGGACGGTAGACGACGCGGTCGTTGACATCAGCGACTTGACGCCATTCGAGCAAGCCGCGCTACGCGCGGCGGCGCAGATACCTCCCGGAGAGACTCGTTCGTACGCGTGGGTCGCGATGCAGATCGGACGGCCGAAAGCAGCGCGGGCGGTCGGTCGGGTGATGGCGCGCAATCCGCTGCCGCTGCTCTTCCCGTGCCATCGCGTCGTAGATTCATCGGGCGAACTGCACAATTATTTTTACGGCCTCGAAATGAAAGCCCGGCTACTTGAAATGGAGGGCTACCGCGGCTAGACGCCAACCCTAACGAAGGTGGCGCATTTCGTCCTCATCTCCGTATGGAGCGTTTTCTCGCGGCTCGATTTGAGCCGCGCTCTTTTGTCCGTTTCGCGATGAGCGATCCTCGCGTTTCGGCGATTCCCGACGTCCACGGTCACGCTAAAGGCGAGCACCGTCCGTATGCCGAGGAGCGCCCGATCGCGTACTCTGCGCGGATGCTCTTCCTTTGGTTCTATCACGCCTGCCGCCGTGCTTCGCCGCGTTTTTTGATGGTGGCCGATCACGCCAACTATCTGACGTTCGAGGATCCGGGGGCGGTCAACACCGTGCGGCGGGCGCTCAAGCTGGCACAGGCCGGCGACTTGCTCGGCGCGGCCGAAACGGCCGGGGTCGACGTCCCGCACGCTGCCGTCGTCTCCGAAGGCTTGCGACGCGGTATGCGCTTTGCCATCGGCGCGGAGGTGGATAACGACCCTCGGGCCCGACCCGACGCCCAGAATATCGTCGACGCGATGCGCCCCGACGGAATCATCCGGTCCGTGCATTTCGTCCCGATCGTCCACCCCGAGAAGGGCGCCGACTGGCTCTGGCCATTCGACAACGAGGAGTTCAGCTTTCTGCACGAGGTCGTCGGAGCCGATCGGCTTTGGGAGCTCTACATCACCAAACTCCTGGACGATCTCGAGAAACTCCCGACCCACGTCATCGGCCACTTTTACGTGCCCGCGACTTTCGGACACTGGCCCACGCAAAAGAAGCTCGAGGAATACGAAGATCGGATGCTCGATCTCGCACACCGGCGCGGGCTGGCCGTCGAGTTGAACACCCGCTTCCTCTATCGCGAGCATTCGGACGATTCGAAGCGGAAATACCTCGAGGCCAACGAGCGGCTCGTTCGCAAGGCCAAGGCGCGCGGCGTCGGGGTCGCCGTCGGCTCCGACGCGCATAGCCCCAAAGACCAAGGCAACGGCTTCGACGTGATTCTCAAGTTGCTCGACGAGGCTCGGGTCAACGAGCTCGTCTTTCCGGTCGGCGGACGACTCGCGCGGGTCGCGCTGCGCGCGACTCGCGAGCACCTCGAAGCACAAGCCAAAGCACGACGGCTGCCCAGCGCACCGGGCAGCAGCATCAGCGGATATGGCCGGGCCGAACTCGGACTGCCCGAAGAGGCCGAAGGTGCCGCAAAACGCGAAGGCGCGCGAGCCGGCCGCGAAACCGGACCAAAGAAACGCGCCGTCAAGGCGGCGCGCACGACCAAGAAGCCGGGAGCCACGCCGCCCTCCCCGCCAAGCACCTCGCGGCGGAGCGCCGAGTCCTCCGCTCAGGCCGGTAAGGCGAAAGCCGCGCGCAGCGCCAAGCCGCCTCCGCCGGCTAAAAAGAAGAGCGCAAAGCGCCCCGAGGCAACGCCCAAGAAACAGCCTCACCCGGCCCCGGTAAAAGCAAAAAAGGCGCCGGCGAAGCCCGCGCGTCCGGTGGCCAAAAAGAGTTCTTCGGCAAAGGCACAAGGCAAGAAAGGGCCGACTCGAAAGACGACCGCGCCAAAAGCCCGAAAGGCCGTGGTTAAGAAACCGGCTCCCAGGCACGTACTCAAACCCAAGCGCCTCGCTGCCGGGACCGCGAAGAAGGCCGTAAAAAAGAAGAAAACCGCGGCAAAGCGCCGCTAGCAGTCACGTCGATAGGGGGCTAAGGCATTGGCGGATATTGTGCGCCTACGGAATGTTGCATTCGTCGGACCTCACCACGCCGGCAAGACGACGCTGGTCGAAGCGATCCTCGCTCACACCAACGCGATCGGACGACGTGGTTCGATCGCGGACGGAACGACCGTCACCGATCACGAGCCTGAGGATGCGGCCCACCTGCAATCGACAACGGTGGGCTTTGCACATACCACGGCCGACGACATCGACATCACCATCGTCGACGCTCCAGGCTTCGTGGACTTTTTCGAAGAGACGAAGCAGGCGCTGGCGGGCGTGGATGCCGCCGTCATCGTCGTCGAGGCCGATCCCGGGCGCGTCGTTCAGACGCAGGGGATCGTCGACTATCTCGAGTCCCTTCGAATGCCGCATGTTTTCGTGATCAACAAGATGGACCGCCCGGGCGCCGATTTCGCACAGACGCTCGCCGCGCTGCAGAACGCTTACGGGCGCCATGTCGTTGCCGAACAGCTGCCGCTGGGCAGCGCGGAGTCGTTCTCGGGTTACGTCGACCTCGCACGGATGACGGCGTACCGCTTCGCACCGGGCGCCGGATCGGCGCAGTCCGCGCAACAAGAAGAGCCGATCCCCGCCGACGTTACCGAGACTGCGAATCGTCTTCACGTCGAGCTTTTGGAGGCGATGGCCGATTTCGACGATCATCTCATGGAAGAGCTGCTCGAGGGCCTAGAGCCGCCCGTCGACGAGATCGAGCGCGACCTTTGCGACGAGTGCAGTCACGATCAAGTCGTCCCGGTTCTCGTTGCAGCCGGCCTTTCGGGCGCCGGCGTCGAGGCGTTGGTCAACGCCATCGAAAAATGGTTTCCGTCGCCCGCGCAGGCGCCGCTTGCCGACGCCGAGGGGCGTCCCATCGAGCCCGATCCCGCCGGCCCGGTCATCGCGCGCGTCATCAAAACGTCCGTTCATCCGCAGAGCGGCAAGATCTCGATCGCGCGAATACTGTCGGGAACGGTCAAGGCCGATGCGACGCTATCGAACATCAGCAAACGCGACGACAAAGTCCGCCTTGGCGGCCTCTACCGTCTGCAAGGGAAGAAACAAGAGCCGATTCCCGAGGCCGGTGCCGGCAGCATCGTTGCGCTGGGACGCCTAGAATCCGTAGCGACCGGCGACGTGCTCACGTCTAACGGGCACAAGGTGCTGCTGCCGCGCGTTCCGGTCGCCGAACCGGTCTTTGCCGTCGCGATCAAACCAAAGGAACGGATCGACGAGGCAAAGATGTCGCAGATGATGGCGCGCATCGTCGACGAGGATCCGGCGCTCCGGCTGGAGCGCGCCGACGTGACCCACGAGCTCTTGCTGCTGGGCAGCGGCGAACAGCACGTCTCCATCGCGGTCGAGCGGCTAGCCCGCAAGTACAAAGTGGAAGTCGAGACGGCAGCGCCCACGATTCCTTATCAAGAGACGATCACCGGCGGCACCGAAATTCATTCCCGCTACAAGCATCAAACCGGAGGTCACGGACAGTTCGGCGATGTCCGGCTCCGTTTCGAACCCCGCGAACGCGGCTCCGGCGTAACCTTCGAAGACAAGATCGTCGGCGGCGTGGTGCCGCGCCAGTTCATCCCCGCCGTGGAGAAAGGCGTGCGCGAAGCGCTCGCGCATGGACCGGGGGGCCATCCAGTGACCGACCTCCACGTAACGCTCTACGACGGCCAGTATCACGACGTCGACTCTAGCGAACAATCGTTCAAGACCGCGGCCGGCATGGGCGTGCGCGAAGCGTTGCCGAAATGCAATCCGGTGGTCCTCGAGCCGATCGCACACGTGCGCGTGACCGTCCCGACGAATTACACGTCGGCCGTGATCCAGCAGCTCACCGGTAAACGCGGCCAGATTCTCGGCATGAATCCCGCCGACCGAGCGGGATTCGATCTCGTCGAGGCCTACGTTCCGGCAGTGGAGCTTTCACGATATATCACCGAGCTGCGAACCGCAACGCAGGGTCTGGGAACGTACGGATGGCGTCACGAGCGTTACGATCCGATTCCCGGCAACCGCGTGGCGCCGAAGGCGGCGGTCTGAAAGCTCTTCTCGCTTCGCTTCTCGCGGCCGTCGCGCTGGCGGGGTGCACTAAGGTAGCTCAGGAAACCGGTGGTTCTCAACGGCACTCGTGGACGCGCCCGGGCGTGCTGCGCGTCGCGATTCAATCCGACCTCAAAAACCTCAATCCGTTACTCAACTCGAACACGACCGACGCTTTCGTCGACCGGTTGATGTTCGAACCGCTGATTACGGCCGATCCCAAAGGCAATCCGTTGCCGATGCTCGCCGTGCGCGTGCCGTCGCTCGCAAACCACGGCATCAGCGGCGATGGCCTAACGATCACCTACCATTTGCGCAAGGACGCGCACTGGAGCGACGGCGTCCCGGTCACTGCTGCCGACATCAAGTGGTCGTGGCAAGCGATCGTGAACCCCGATAACAACGTCGTTTCACGCCACGGATACGACGTCATCGATCGCATCGATACACCCGACGATCACACGGTCGTCGTGCGCCTCAAGACCCGCTTCTCGCCTTTCGTCGACACGTTCTTTGCCGAGAGCGACCAGCCGTACATGCCCGGACCCGCCCACATCCTCGCGCGCTACCCGAATATCAATAACCTTCCGTTCAACAGCGCGCCGACGGTCTCGAACGGACCGTTCAAGTTCGTGCAGTGGGCGCGCGGCGACCACATCACGCTGGCACGCAACGACACCTTCTTTATGGGTCGCCCCGGGCTGTCGAGAATCGACGTAAAGATCGTTCCCGACGAAGATACCTCGGTCAACTTGCTGCGAACGCACGGCATCGACTATATGTTCCAAGCCTCGATTCAAACCTACGAGCAGGTCCGGACGATTCCCGACGTTCGCATCGCCTGGGTCAACATCAACGGTTACGACGCGCTCCAGATGAATCTGTCGCGTCCGCTCCTGCGCGACCAGCACGTTACGTCGGCGATTGCCTACGCGGTCGACAAGGACGAAATGGTCCGTACTCTTACGTTTGGGACGCAGCACGTTGCGACCGAAGACATTCCGGACTGGATGTGGGCGTTCAATCCGGGGGTACGTTCCTATCCGCACGATCCGGGAATGGCGAGAACGCTTTTGCGCGAGGCCGGCTGGCGCCCCGGGCCCGACGGCATCATGCGTAAAGGCGCCGACAAGCTCTCCCTGGTAATGGTGACGAACAACTCGAATGCGACGCGCCGGCGCGAGACGCTGGAGATCCAAGCGATGCTGCGCGAAGCCGGGATCGATGCGGAGATCAAGTACTATCCCGGCGACGTACTCTTTGCTCCGGCGGGCATGGGCGGCATACTGCAGCTGGGCCGCTTCGATCTCTCGATGGCCGGATGGTATTCCGGCGTAGATCCCGACGACAGCTCGCAGTACACGTGCAAGAATTTTCCGCCGGGAGGCTACAACTACTCGCGCTACTGCAATCCGCAAATGGAAGCCGCTCAGAGGATTGCTCTGACCAGCTACGACCGCCCCACCCGCACGGCCGCCTACTACCGGATTCAGGAGCTGCTGGCGCGCGACAATCCCGAACTCTTCATCTATTGGCTGCGACAAATGGAGCCGGTCAGCGTTGACTTTCGCGGCTTCGATCCCAATCCGGTCATCGAATCTTGGAATGCGTGGCAGTGGAGCATTTAGGGCTTCAAGAGGCCGCGTGGTTGCGCAAGATCATCGTCGAGCGAGCCTTGACCCGTGGCGATTACGTGCTCGCGGGCGGGGCGCGCAGCGACTACTACATAGACAAATTTAGTCTCTTTGCCGATCCGCACGTCTTGCGGCGAATTGCGCGGCTCTTCACGGCGGTCATCGCGGAGTATAACCCCGACCTCGTCGGGGGCACCGAGCTGGGCGGCGTCGTCATCGCCACGGCGGTTTCGCAGATGTCCGGATTACCGATGCTTGCGGTGCGAAAGAAGCCCAAGGCCTACGGTGCCTTTGCCAACGAGTATGTCGAAGGCCCTTACCTCGCCGGCCAGCACGTGCTCTTACTCGAAGACGTCGTCACGACCGGGCGCGACTTGCTGGCCGCAGCCGCGCGACTGCGCGAGCTGGAGCTGCAAGTGACCCCCTACGCGGTCGTCAGCCGCGGCTTCGCGCCCGTCCGCGCACTCATACAGTTCTCACTGCCGCACGACCAGCCGAAGACCGAAAACTAGGCTCCTGCGCTAGCGGGGCGGAGCCGTCGCATACGCGGCGCTGATCGCAGCGCCGTAACCGTGAGTCTTTGAAAGCGTCTTGACCGGCGAGCCGCCCGCAGGATAGTTCCAGAAGCCCACCGGAGCGTCGTAATCCGGGCCGATCAGGCGCGCGCCGTCGACCCAAAACTGGCGAACGCTGGTGGTGCCGCTCAACGTCGTCGTCCCCACGGGATTGGCGGTGCTGCCGCTCACCGAGAGCTGGTACACGACCGAAGGCGAAACGCCCGCATCTCCGACGGTAATGTAACTGCCGTCCCAAACCATTCCGCCCGGCTTCTGGATGGTCTGATTGACCGTCACGCTCTGCAGCGCCGTGCCCTTGTGCGGCAGCTCGGCAAGGGCGAATTTCCCGCTGCCGTCGACGCCGTCGACAAAGAGATTGCCCTGCGAATCGTAAGCGCAAAAGTAACCGTTGCTCATCGTCGCCACCGAGTACAGGCTAGCGTCGCGCCAGCGGTTGTGTTTGCTGTGACGGAAGACGCCTACGACCGTCCCGTTCAAGCCGCCCGCCACGGCCAGGTCGCCGTTGCGCGGGCTGACCGAGCATCCCCCGGGCGCGGCGGGCGTGCTAAGCGCTTTGGTCGGTGTCGTTGCACCGTGAGCGAACTCCGAGATCGAGGCCGTTCCAGCGTCGGAAATCCAAACGTTGCCCTGGCTATCGGCGCACTCGGCGCGCGGCTGCGCAAAACCGGTCAAGGTGCCGACGAGGCGTCCCTTCGGATACGAATAGACGGCAACGTCGTTGCTCTCGACGTCGGACAGATAGAGCAGATCGGTCTGCTTGGCTTGCGGCTGCATCGAGCCGCGCGCGGAGGCGTGCGCGTTGAGCGGGAGCGTCGGCGACGCGCCTTGGCTGCAGCCGGCAACGAGCGCGGCGGCTAGCGGAATTGCGGCGAGTTTCAAAGTTGACCTCATGGATAAGAGTGCACGCATTGCCCGGACGCGTTGCTGAGCAGCGGCTGCGATGTGTACGCTTTTTTGCCGAAGGGGTCGTTCGCCATATTGTGCCAGGCGCAAACGTCGGCGATCTCTCCGACTTGACCGTTCCAACCGCTAAACGGATTGAGATCCGTATAGATTTCTGCGTACTCGTGGCCGGCCATGATGGTCACGCCTTCAACCTTACCGCCCTCGTCGGACGGCGGGGCGATGATATTGGCTCCGCAGTTGGTTCCGGCATCGGGCATGTAGGGGATGTTGCTGTAGGCAACCTGCTTGCCCCGATAGGCGGTCGCATTGTGATAGGCGCACCAGTGCGTCCCAAACTCGGGCGACGAGTGACTGTGCGGCGTCGCGACGATATACGAAGCGTCGGTGTCGTAGCCGAAGTGTTTGACTCCCCTGATGGCCTCGTTGGCAACCTGCGCGTCGGTAGGGCTCTTCGAGATCGCCGACTCGTCGTTCCAGCTTCCGCCGAATTGCGACGGCGGATTGGTGACGTAAACCTTGTTGCTTCCGGAAAGCTCGTAGTACTGCGTCGTGATGTTGATGTAACCGCTGCCGCCCATTACCTTGGTATACTGTTCGAGCAATTTTTGCACGTGGTATGCGTCGCCGTATTTTTTATAACCCCAAAAAATCAGGTACACCTTGGGATTAACGCTGACGGGACCGTTGTGATAGAGCACGTGATATGCCGGCTGCACGTCGGGCGAGGCGCTTCGCGACAATGCGTAATGCGGACCTCGAGGTAATGCTTCTGGGGCTACGCCGACCGAGGGTGCTACGGCATCGCGGCCACCGCACGCAGCGAGGGCAAGCGTAGCGGCACAAACGGCAACCGCCGAGAATTCGCGTAGTCTAGCCATCGAAAACTCCTGGAAAATCAGACCGGGAAGTCCATACCGTCGTCGGCGAGCACAACGGGACCTTGGAACTGGCGCTTCGCCGCTTCGACGAGCGCGTCCCCCGGCTCCGCCACGCCATAATGCGTGAGCACCAGCCGATCGACGCCCGCCTGCCGTGCCATTTCGCCGGCTTCAGCCGCCGAAGTATGTCCTCGCTCGCCAGCCTCGGTGGAGAGCCCGAGCGCCGCCTCGCAGAGAAAAATAGCCGCGTCGCGCGCGAGATCGATCACGGCGTTGCACGGCGCGGTATCGGCCGAGTAGACCACGCTCGCGCCACCCGCTTCGGCGCGAACGGCGAACGCGCTGACGAAATGACGCGTTTGGGCAAAGCCGAGACGAAGGTCGCCGAAGAGCAGGCCTTGCAGCGGATCGTACTCGGCGATCTCAAAGACGTCGTCGAAAAACGATGCCGGCGCGTCGGGCGATACCGCGCGGCGCAACGCATCGAGCGACGCACTCCCTCCGGGAGGAAGCCACAGCGGCATTCGCTGGGTGCGACGTTTCGGACCGTACTTCAACGCGTACCGAAACGGAACGAGGTCGAAGAAATGGTCGGCGTGCATGTGCGAAACGACGATCGCGTCGAGCTTCGCGTAGTCGGTTGCGAGTGTCAGCTTCGAGAGCGCCCCGGGCCCGGCGTCGAGCAGCACCCGGCGTTCCGGAGTTCGCAGTAAATAACTGCTGCAAGCCCGTCCGGGCCGGGGAATCGACGAACTCGATCCGACGATATGCAGCGTCAGGGCAGCGATGCAAGAACCTCCTCGGCGTGCTCGCCAACCTTCACCTTCGGCCAGACTTTCGTCACCCGGCCGTTCTCGTCGAAGAGAAAGGTCGTTCGCGCCGACACCCCGCAGGCATTGTAGAGTTTCGAATCCGTATCGGCGAGCAGCGTAAACGGAATCGAGTATTTCTGCTTGAACCGCTGATGCGATGCGACCGAATCGCGGCTCACGCCGACGATGCGGGCGTTCTTCTTGCGAAACTGTTCGTAGATATCGCGGAACTGCGACGCTTCGCTGGTGCATCCCGGCGTGTCGTCCTTTGGATAAAAGTAAAGCACCAGTGGACCGCCGGCGAGCGCGCCGGTCGCGATCTCCGTTCCTTCGTCGTCGAGCAGCGTGATTTCCGGGAGCCGATCGCCTTCACCAAGCATCTTCGTTGCCTTTCTAGAACGCTGTTGTGATGTCGCCAGCCCATCCGTTGGCCGAACGCCTTATCGAGCACCTGCAGCACCGGCCGGCCAGCCGCGTCTTGGATTTCGCGTCGGGCGGCGGCCGAAATGCCGCCGCGCTGCGCGGCGCCGGATTTACCGTCATTGCGATCGACGACGCGGCTGCCGTACGGCCTGGGGCGCTCGCGGCGAGCGACGGCGAGTTCGCGGCGGCGGTCTCCACGCACGGTCTGCTCCATGGTACGGCGGAATCAATCGCCGGAGCGCTCCACGCGATCGCCGAACGCTTGGAGAGCGACGGGCGGCTTTACGCGACGTTCGGCTCGGTACGCGACGCGCGTTTTGGACAAGGCGAACGCATCGGCGAGTGGACCTTCGCGCCGGTCGAAGAGCCCGAACGCGGCGTACCGCATACCTACTACGATCGCAAACGGCTCGAAACGCTGCTTTCCCAAGCGTTCCTCATCGAATCGCTCGACGAGCGCGGCGTCGACCAAACGGCCGGCTCGTGGGCCCACATCGAGCGTCCCCTGCAGGGAGCGGTGCATTGGTTCGCCGTAGCGCGCAAGCGTTGAGAGTCCGGCTCGCGGTCGCCGTAATCGTCGCAATCTGCGTGGCCGCGTGCTCGCACGCCGGCGCGCGCCATACTTCCGGCTCGCGGCTGCTCTTCAGTGGACTGGCCGGTGAGCCCGATACGCTCAATCCGATGCTCTCCAACGAAGCCGACGTCTTGAACTTCAGCCATCTGTACATGTCGTATCTTATCGAGAACGACGACCACGGCGATGCCGTCGCGGAGATCGCCGAGCGTGTACCGACACCGGTCAATGGCGGAATCTCCCCCGATGGGCGAACCGTTACCTACCGGCTGCGCGCGAACGTTCGTTGGCAGGACGGCGCTCCGCTTACCGCGCGCGACGTCGTCTTTTCGTATCGAGCCATCGTCGATCCGCGCAACAACGTTGCGACGCGCGTCGGCTATCAAGAAGTCGAATCGATCGAAGCGCCCGACGCACGCACGGTCGTGGTGCGCCTGCGCCGTCCGTTCTCGCCCTTCGTGCAATACTTTTTCGGCCCGCAGGGAGTCGGCGCGGTCATGCCCGAGCACCTCTTGCGCGCCGTAGCCGATATAAACCACGCCGCCTACAATCAACGCCCGGTTGGGTCGGGCCCCTACGAGGTCGTTCGCTGGGCGCGCGGCGACAGCGTCGTACTGAAGGCAAATCCATACTATTGGCGAGGGAAGGCGCGCATTGCCGAGCTCGTCTATCGCATAATCCCGGACCCCAACACTCGTCTCGAGCAGCTGCGCACCGGTGAAGTTGATGCCGATTTCGACGTGGATCCGCAGCTCTTGCCGTTGCTTGGCACGATCCCGGGCGTGCGCGTCGCGCTGACGCCGGTCAACGACATGCACGTGGTCCGGTTTAACCTTCGCGATCCGGTTCTACGCGACGTCAACGTCCGTCGGGCAATCGCGATGGCCATCGATCGGAGGACGCTCGTCGCGGCCGCCACGCACGGCAGCGGTGCGATCGTCAACGCCGATCAGCCCTTCGACGGCTGGGCATTCGACCCGGCCGTCGCCAAGATCGGCTACGACCCCGCTGCGGCTCGCCGCCTCCTCGGGGGGCGAGCCCCCGAGGTGACGCTGGCGATCGCGCCGGAGATCATCAATGGCTCCGCGTTGGTGGGCGCAATCTTACAAGAAGATCTGCGCCGCATCGGCATTCGGGCGATCATCAAGCGTTACCCCGCGGCCGTCTTCTACGGCGCCTCGGCGCAAAGCGGCGTATTAGCGAGCGGAAACTTTCAGCTCGCCTACGACGCGTGGTGGGTGCTGGGAAGCGATCCCGACGACTCGTGGAACTTCGCCTGCGATCAGATGCCGCCGGCCGGACTGAACTACTCGCGATGGTGCAGCGCAAAGGCCGATGCCGCAATGCACGACGCCATCGCTACGATCCAGCGATACCGCCGTGCCACCGACTATGCGATCGTGCAAGCGAGAATCGCGCGGGATCTTCCTATCTTCCCGCTCTGGCAGGTCCGCATTCCCGACGCGTACCGGACCTACGTTCGCGGCATTGCTCCGTCGCCCGCCGGCTCGACGTTTTGGAACGCTTGGAGCTGGAGTATCGGCCCTTAGCGCCTCTGCGTCGTGATGAGATCCTGCATCGGACTCGAGGCGGAAGCGTACAGCCGCTTCTCGATGCGCCCCGATAAAAAGGCCTCGCGTCCGGCAAGTACGGCGTGTTTCATCGCGTCGGCCATCAGCACCGGATCCCGCGCTCCGGCGATACCGGTGTTCATCAGCAGTGCGTCGACGCCGAGCTCCATTGCGATCGCGGCATCGGAGGCGGTTCCCACCCCCGCATCGACGATGACCGGAACGCCGGCGCGCTCTTTAATGATGCGAATCGAATACGGATTGCAGACGCCCAGCCCGCTGCCGATCGGCGCGGCCAGCGGCATGACCGCCGCACAACCGAGCTCTTCGAGCTGACGGCACGCGATCGGATCGTCGCCGACGTAGGGCAGCACCGTGAATCCATCGGCAACCAGCGTTTCGGCTGCCGCGAGCGTTTCGCGCGTATCGGGATGCAGCGTCTGCGCGTCGCCGATCACCTCGAGCTTGATAAGGTCGGTGCCGAGCAGTTCGCGCGCTAGGTGTGCGGTCAGCACGGCATCCTTTGCCGAGTAGCATCCTGCCGTGTTCGGAAGAATGTGATAGCGGTCGCGATCGATGTAATCGAGCAGCGTCTTGCCTTCGGAGTTGTCGAGACCGATGCGCCGTATCGCAACGGTGACCATATCGGCTCCGCTCGCCGAGTGGGCGGCCTGCATCTCTTCCAGCGTGGGATACTTTCCCGTGCCGACGATCAATCGCGAGCCGAGTTCGTACTTACCGATCTTCAGGCGATCGCCATCTGGTAACGTCATCGCTAACCTCCCGCTACGGCCTTGATGATTTCTATCCGGTCGCCCTCTCGAAGCGGCGCGCGATCGTACTCGTCGCGCCGGACGACGCGGTCGTTGCAAGCGACGGCGATGCCCGTTCGAGGCGCGCCAAGCATCTCGAGCAGCCGCCCGACGGTAAGCTCGTCGGGAAGGTCGCGGTTCTCACCATTGATGGTTGCTTTCACGCGTGAGTGATTCGTTTAGGGAGCGAATCTTCCGTGCCGAAGCGGTCGAGCGAGAAGGGCACCATTCCCGAATCGTTACCCGTTTCCACGGCATCGGCGATCAACCGCGCCGTTGCCGGCGCCAGCAGAATTCCGTTGCGATAGTGGCCCGTGGCTAGAAAGAAGCCCTCGAGCGGCGTCGCGCCGAGCACCGGAAGCTCGTCCGGCGTGCCGGGACGAAGCCCGGCCCACTGCTCGGTCACGGCGAAACCGCCGAGCGACGGCGCCGCGTTCAGCGCCGCATGCAGCAGTTCGTGCATTCCCTGCGCGGTGACGAGTTCGTCGAATCCCGCCGCCTCCACCGTCGCACCGATCAGCAGCCGGCCGTCGCCGCGCGGCACCAGATACGCCCCGGGAACCCAGGTTGCGCGGCGCACGAATCCGGCCGGTGCGGCCAGCGCCAGCATCTGGCCTTTGATCGGCACGACGGGAGGCACGCAATCGCGCGGCGCGCCGGGCAGCCGTCCCGCCCACGCACCGCAGGCGTTCACCACCGAGCCGGCGGCGACGAATCCGCGATCGACCGCCACGCCGAGCACGCGCCGTCCGTCGCACTCAATCGCCAGCGTCTCGCTGCGCTCGATGCGAACGCCGCGCGAGCGGCAGGCCGCCGACAACGCCCGTCCGAGCCTGCGGTTGTCCACGTGGCCTTCGTTTTGTTTGACGAGGCCGCCGCTTAGCGAAGCGGCAAGCCACGGTTCGCTCGAGAGCGCCTGCGCGCGGTCGAGCAAGTCGGCGGCGACGCCGCGTTCGTGCAACACTTTCGCGTGGGCGCGCAGCGCGTCGAGCTCCTGTTCGCCGAAGGCCGCATAAAAAACGCCGTCGAGCCGCAGGTGCGGATCGATGCCGCTGCGGCCGGCGACGCGATCGACGAAACGCGGATACTCCTTGAGTGAAGCGATGCAGAGCGCGAGCATGTTTCCGTCGGCGATGCGCTCGGTGTAAGGGGCGAGCATCCCGGCCCCGGCCCACGACGCTGCGCGCGCCGGCTCCGCGCGGTCGTAAACGCGTACCGCGGCGCCGCGCTCGGCAAGCTCGAAGG
>DATAPM010000363.1:0-2064 GCA_036265225.1 Vulcanimicrobiaceae bacterium | reverse complement strand
AAGGCGTCGAGCCACGCTCGTTCGTCGGGAAGAAATCCGCTGACGTGCTCGTTACGCGCCGGGTTATAGGTATCGACGTTCTTGTGCGCGATGTTGAAATCGCCGCAGACGATGTGGCTGCGCCCCGAGCGGCGCAGTTGCGCGAGCGTTGCCAGCAAGCGTTCCAAAAAATTCATCTTAAACGCTTGGCGCGGGGGCCCGCTTATCCCCGACGGTACGTAGAGCGAAGCGACGCTGACGTTCCCGAAGTCGGCTTCTAGAAAACGTCCCTCAGCATCCATGTCGTCCCAGCCAAGAGTGCGCCGGACCGCGAGCGGTTCGTGCCGGCAATATAACGCGACGCCGCTGTAGCCGCGTCGAGACGCATCCGCAAAGTAAGCCCGAAAGCCCGCCAAGGCGATCGATTCGGGCAGCAGCTGATGCTCCTGCGCGCGCGTCTCCTGCAGGCAAATGACGTCGGCGTTCTGCTCGCCGGCCCACGCGAAGAAACCGCGCCGCATCGCCGCGCGGATGCCGTTGGCGTTTAAGGTGATGACCCGCACGGCCTTAGATTTCCTTGCGAAACTTCACGAGGCGCTCCACCTCGGCAAACCCGACATGTGGAACCGGCTGTGACCGGCAACCATCCGAAAACGGCCGAATGGCGATTTCAACGAACCCGGCGACGGTGCTATCTTCGACCGCCAGAAAGGCCACGTCGATCGTCGGCACCCAGCGGCCGTCGAGAAAAGCGTTCGTCTCTGTAGAGAGTTCACCGGCGTCGGCATCGGGCCACAGTTTCAGGCGTAACGCGGCCCACGTTTCTTCATCCTCGCGCGTTGCCGGACGGATATTCATAGAAGGAGCCTTTGCGGCTGTAGAAAAGCGAGCCTCTTGACTCCCCACACGTATCAGACCACGGTAACGTGGTCGGCGGCCGGCGGACCGGGAACGGCCGGCTACCGCAGCTACTCGCGCAATCACTCCATCGCCGCCGGAGCAAAACCGGAAATCGCGGCGTCGAGCGACCCGGCCTTTCGTGGCGACCGCGAGCGTTATAATCCTGAGGAGTTGCTGCTGGCCAGTATTTCCTCGTGCCATATGTTGTGGTATCTGCATTTATGCGCGGTCAACGGCATCGTCGTCCGCGAATATCGCGATCGCGCGGTCGGCCGGATGGTGACGCAAGCCGACGGTGCCGGGCAGTTCGTGCGGGCCGAGCTGCATCCCCTGGTCGAGATCTCGGCGCCAAGCGACCCAGCACGCGCGTTGGCTCTGCACGAAGAGGCGCATCGGCTATGCTTCATCGCCCGCTCGGTCAACTTTGATATTGAGGTTATGCCGGAAGTGAGTAACGTAACTTCCGAGGATAGCGATGCCGGCCCCAGCGAATGACTTCGTCATTGCCGAAGTTATCGCCGAAGAAGTCGTCATCTGACGACGGGGCAGTCGCGAAAAAGCGCCTCTCCGAGTACGTCGCGCGCTTTTCTTCCCGAGATTGCCAAGCTCGCCGCGAGCGCATTGGCGACCATGCGCAAACGTTTGCCCGGCGCGGTCGAAATGGTCTACGACAACGCCTACGCGCTCGTCGTAGGATTCTCTCCAGACGAGCGTCCATCATCGGCGCTCTTCTCGATTGCGATTTACCCAAAGAAGGTCAGCCTGTACTTTCTCTACGGGGCGCGGCTCTCCGATCCCGGCGGAGTGCTCGCCGGTAGCGGCAATCAGGTACGTCACATCCGTTTGGAAAACGGGCGAACGCTCGATCGGCCCGAAGTAAAAGCGATGATGAAAGCCGCCGTCGCATGGGCCGGCGATCCATACGACGCCGGTGCGCGGCCACGTACGATCGTACGCGCGGTTTCGGCCAACCGTCGTCCGCGACGTTAAATCCCAACTCGCAAATGCGGCAGATCCAGCCGTTTGACCGGCAGCGAGACTCACTTGAGGAGCTGACCGCGATGCTGCACGCCGCATACCGCGAGCTGCTCGACCGGGGCCTGAACTACACGGCGGCAGCGCAGGGTGTCGAGACGACCGAATCCCGCATCCGTCACGCCGCGATCTGTTGGGTCGTCCGCGAAG
>DATAPM010000362.1:0-5195 GCA_036265225.1 Vulcanimicrobiaceae bacterium | reverse complement strand
TGACGATATTACCCGGCGAGCGAGAACAGTTGGTCTTTATTCTGCAGACGAGGCTGCGGGAGATCGCCCGAGTCGAGGCACGCGGCGAGTCGTTCGCAGTCGGTAGTACCGGCGACACCTTCACCGTGAGCGGCGAAACCGCGCGTGCCACGATTCCCAACGAATCGGCCTCCGGTTTGGCCACCTATTCTCAAGAGAGCGTGCAAGGCGCGCTTGGATCGGTCCCCGGCGTGCAGTTCGATTCGTTTGCCAATGCGATCGTGCGCGGCGGCAAAGTCCAGGACACCGCATATAACTATGATTCGGTGCCGGTACCTCAAGGCTTGATCGCGGAGCCGGGCGGCAACATAGCCGGCGCTCAGCTCGGCACGACCGGCGTCGGCGCCACCACGCTGACGTTGAGCGGCTTCACCGATTCGAGTCAAAACGCGCTTGGCGGCGTGGTCAACGAGATCCCGGCCGTCGGCACCTTTCCGGCTCACGGCACCTTTGACTTGGCGGCGGGAATCGGCGCGCAGTACGGTGCGGTGCGCGCCTCGGAAGCGTGGGCCACGCCCGACCTGCGCTGGCGATACGCGCTGGCTACCAGCGCCTCGACGGCGTACTTTCCGTACGGCGACGGCGTAACGTTCTATCCGTCGGAGATGGGCACGTACGGTTTGGCGCTCCAATCCCGCGCGCAATCGTCGTGGTCGGCCAACGTGCACTTCCGCCCGCGCAGCTCGGACGACTTTTCGGCAACGCTGCTCTCGGGCGTCGCGACGTACGACCAGTACAACACGCCGTACGCCGGCGAGCGGTGGTCCACGTTCAACTCGAGTTCGTCGTCGTTTCCCGGAGAGCCGGGCGATCCGAACGCGCAGGTCGATACGCCCTCACGCACGCGCGGCACCTACTTCGTCGCCAAACTGCAATGGCTTCACAACTGGGCGCATTCCCTCGGCCGCTTTTATCTCTTTCGATCGCAGACGGGCGCGATTGCCAATGGGCCGTTTTGGGACGACCTCTCATTTCCCGACGGCGTGATCTCGTTATGGTCGCAGCAGGATCAGCGGCAGGACGGCTTCGGTTTCGATTGGCAGGACCAAGCGGGATTGAAGCACGACGTCCGAGCCGGAGCGCAGGGCTCGTTGACGTTTAGCAACTTCAACCAGCTGGTGCCGACGGCGGCCGAAACCGTAACGTCGAATCCTCGGCTAGCCCAGTATCTTTTCTATCTTTCCGATACGTGGTCGTTCGACGACCGTTTGAGCGCGACGGGAACGCTGCGAGCCATCGGCCAGCACGTCTCGACCGGAACCGGCCTGAACTATGACGTGGACGCGATCGACCCGCACGTCGGCGTTGCCTACGAGATGCCGCACGGCTCGGCTTTTCGCGCGACGTTCGATCATACGTCGGTAGCGCCGCTTCCCTTGGAAGTTGCACGCACCGACTCGGCCGCGCCCTCCGCCCCGGTCGTTTTGTCGCCCGAGACTGCCGACGAGTACACTTTCTCTTACGAGTTGGGAGGGGCGACGCAAGTGAGGGCCACCTATTATGCTTTGCTCGAGAAAAACCGCATCGACGTCTTACCCGTTAACTTCCGGGCCAATCCGCAGAACCCCAATGCGATAGGCGTTCCAACCAACGCCGGCCTCCTTCGCTCGCACGGCGTCGAAGTCTACGTGAAGCACGGCGCGCTCGCATTCAACGCCGCCTACAACCGGACGCTGACTTCGAGCGTGGATCAGTTTGCATATAACGATCTTAATCCGGCAGCGATCGACGCCGGGCACTTATATCCGGCAGGCTATACTCCCGACTTCACGGCGACGCTGAGCTACGAGTTCGACGGCGCCGGGAAGCGGCTGCGGGTGACGCCGATGCTCTCCTTCGAGAGCGGCTACCCGTACGGCAACGGAACGATGGTGTGGATATCGGACAGCAACGGCAATCCGGAGCTCGTCCGGAACGACAACTACGTCAATCCCGGTTACAACTATTACTTTCTGAAAAACCCGGCGCGGCCGTTCGACGCTTCGACGAATCCATACGTTGCATCGCTCGATACCGGCGAAGCTGCCGATCCCAACACGCTGCGGACGCCGCCGCAAACCCTGGTCTCGCTGCACTCGGAGTTCGACCTCGCGCCGCGCCTGACGCTGACGCTGGATATCGTCAATCTGTTGGCGACCGACACGCCGACGCAAATGCAGGGGAACCCGTACCTCATCGGGCCGCCCGGGTATGCCGGCGGAGATCCTTATTACGAGCAAGCGTATGGCAGCCAATATTGCAAGCACTGCGTCTATACGCTCGGCAACGGCGTGCCGACCAACGACGGCCGAACGCAGGTCGCCCCGTGGACGTACGGACGTAACGGGTACGTCCCGCAGTCATATCCGATCGCAAGAACTACGCAGCTATCGGTACGTTACCGGCTTTAGCGGGTAACTGATGAAACATGAATCGGCAACTCTTCACTACTTTGGTGCTCGTGATCACGGCTCTCGCGGCCTGTGCGCATCGTGCGGAGCCGGCCGGACAGTTTAACGCGGCTATAGCACCCTTCACAAGCTCGCGCGATAACGCCTTACGCTTGGTTGGCGTCGCGAAGCATCATCTCGACCCCATGGATCTCAATTCGTTGACCGTGGCATACACGGCGCTCGAGGAGCGCGGCAACGGCTATGCCGGCTTCTTGGTTAGTGCCGTGAACGACACGTCGTTCTCGCCGGACCGCAACGCGCAGTACGCAGCCGGCCTTGCCGACGCGATTGCAAAGTTCAACGCGGCGTTTAAAAAACTAGCGCCGACGGATCTCCGCTATTCGCCGGTAGACGCAGCGTGGGTCGAACCTTTTTCGAATACGGTCAGTGACTATTGGAATCGCTACCATACCGCTCTACCAAGCCTCTCGCCGGAGCGAAAGGCCGATCTCCTCAAGCGTCTCAAAGCGGAAACGGTATGGCCGAACTACGAGGACGTCGCCACCGTCGAAACCGTAGAAACGGTGGCGAAGCCCTAACGTTATTTACTCGTAGTCGGGGATCTGATATTGGGCGCCTTGCCGTTCGAAAAACTTCGGCGGCAATGGCGCCTTGACGTGGACCCAGGGGCGCGGGTTCTGCGTGAAATCGAAGCAGTCGCCTGCCGGCGAGTTGGCGCGCCGGTCGGCCGGAGCGAGCTGACCTAAGCCCCACAAGTTTTCGGCGAAACGCAGCACGCTCGCCGTTTCATACCGGGTGTGCGAAACGTAGTTTTTCTTGGCGTATGGTGAGAGCACGATCAGCGGGACGCGAAAACCGAGGCTATCTCGATTGAGATACGGGGGTGGAACGTGATCGTAGAGCCCGCCCCAATCGTCCCATTGAATGAAGATCGCCGTCGAGTCCCAGAACTTACTCTGACCGACGGCGTTCACTAACGCAGCAACCCACGATGGTCCGTAACCGTGGGGACAGTTGACGTGGTCGGAGTCGTCGCAGACCGGCGTGATCCACGTGAAGTCGGCAAGCCGGCCGGCAGCTACGTCGGTGAGGAATTTCCAGTTCGGCGAGATCACGTACTTCCAATCGGGGCCGTTGTAGATATGGCTAACCGCCTGAAAACTCGACCAGACGGCCCCGTCGTCGCTATCTGCGCTTCCGTAGGAGCTCGCGTAGAACCGCCAGGAATGTTTGGCGGCGTCGAGCTCGTCGGCAAGGGTAATATAGTCGTAGCACGGGGGAATCTGCGGGCCGTCGGTGCCGCGTTGCTTGGTAAGGGTGTCGATGGTGTCGTATCTTCCGCCGCCGCAACCCCATCCGGCACTCGGCAGATTGACGCTCCACGCCGCTTGCGCGGCGATGATGTATTGATGGGCTACGAAGCTTTCATCGAGCTGCGACTGGAACATCCGGTCGGCCAAAACGCCTTGATGCGCCATGTCGAAGTACGGCTTCGAATCTTTGTGTGGTACGTAGACGTACTCGGGCTCGCTGTTGGGGCCGCCGAAGGTGTTTTCCTGATCGAAACCGTTCATGCGGCAGTGCGTGCCCGGCAGATCGCCCGGCGGTGCGTTGCACGCCGAGAACATGGCCTGGGCGGAGTGGTCGATGACGTACTGATCCGAGAGCGGAACGGGTTTCAGGGTGACCGTCTTACCCGCTGAGTCTTTGCCTTGCGAGACCGTATCGGCGCCCGGATAACCTTGGAAGAGATTGTCGAAACTGCGGTTCTCTTGAACGATAAAAACGATGTGCTGGATCTTGCCGGCCCCGGTGGCATTGAGGCGGTGGAGAGCCGATCCGCTCTGCATGTACGGCAACGCCGACGAGTTGCCCGAGGAGCACGCCGAAAGCGTAAGCGCCAATGCCAAGAGCGCCGCAACCGGAGGTGCGCACACGTGCTTCATGAGGCCGTCCTATGCCGCGCCAGGGCCTCCCTCCTCTAGCGTTTTAGCCCTGGGGAAGCGCACGGTGATATAAACGAAGAGCAAAAGGATCACCGGGAGCATGAAATAGCTCGCCTCGGTGCCCAACGGGCCGCCGTTGGCCCAGGCCGGCCCGGGAAAGGACGCGTCCAGAAGGCGACCGGCCGGTTGCGCCCCGCCATTGCGCGTTCCGATAACGAAGAACTGCATGAAATCAAAGCTGAAGTGAAAACCGACGGCCAGCCAGAGGGTGCCGGTGCGCTGCAGCGTCACACAGAGAAGAATGCCGAGCAGCACGATGTTGGTGATGTCGACGGCGTTCTCGTCGGGCTTGTTGAGATGCGCCGCGCCGAACAAAAGTGAGAGCAGGATCGCGGCCGGCCAGAATCCCACGCCTCGGCGCAGCGCTTGGAGCGGATAACCACGGAACATATACTCCTCGTTAACGCCGACCAAAAGCATGCCGAAGCCCCAGAGCAGCGGCTGCATCAGCAGCGCGCTTCCGTGCAGCGCGATTCCGTGGACGACCATCGAACCCGTGGCGATCATCGCGATCGCCACGATGCCCGCGCTGATGACGCCGATGCCGACGCCCTCCCAGAAACGTTTGCCGAATGCCGAAGGGGCGGGCAGGCCGTAGGCGTCGATGCGTTTGCGCTCGCAGAACGCCATGATTCCCGTTGCTACAAGGACGACGATGCCTTCGAAGATCTCCCCGACGATCAAGCCCGGCGCGTCCAAAGCGTTTTCGTTGAGGTGGAGATTTTTGACCACCCACGGCGCCACGGCGGCGTCGAGC
>DATAPM010000361.1:0-11121 GCA_036265225.1 Vulcanimicrobiaceae bacterium | reverse complement strand
CAGCCCCGATCTCTCGCGCCCCAATGAAGGAACGCCGCCAAATCTCGACGCGCCGGCGCTGGCAGACGACAACGGCTTGCACCGTCATGGCGTCGTCTACGCGATCGCGCCGTCGCCGCTGCGCGCCGCGCTGGTATGGGCGGGCACCGACGACGGCTACGTTTGGGTGACCCGCGATGACTCGCGCACCTGGCAGAACGTAACGCCCAAAGCGTTGACGCCGTGGAGCAAGGTCGGGACTATCGAGGCTTCCCACTTCGATCCTCAAACGGCATATGCGGCCGTTGACCGCCACCGCCTCGACGACTACGCGCCATATATTTATAAAACGCACGACGGCGGCGCAACGTGGAGCCTCGTCGTCAGCGGCATTCCGCAAGGATCGTTCGTGAACGCCGTTCGCGAGGATACGCGCCGCCGCGGGCTGCTCTACGCGGGAACGGAGCGCGGCGTCTACGTTTCGTACGACGACGGGACGTCGTGGCAGCCCCTGCAGCTCAATCTGCCGGTCACCTCAATACGCGATCTCGCCGTTGAGGGCAACGATCTGGCGATCGCCACGCACGGCCGGGCGTTCTGGATCATGGACGACATCGAACCCCTGCGCCAAGCCGCGGAAGCGGCCGCGAGCGGCACGACCTATCTCTTTGCGCCGGCGCCCGCCTATCGCTTAAGGCCGGGAAATCAAGAAGGCACGCCGCTTCCGCTCGACGAGCCACAAGCGCAAAATCCCGCGACCGGACTCTACGTCGACTATTATCTCGCCGACGTTACGCGGTCGCCGGTCGTCATCGAGATTCTCGATGCCGACGGCAAGGTAGTTCGCCGCTGGTCGAGCGCGCAGCCGCCGAAGCCCGTCGATCCGAACAAGCTCGCCTACACGCCCGATTGGGTCGAAAAGCATCCCGTGCCGGACGCCACTGCCGGCGCACACCGTTTTGTTTGGGATTTTCACCAAGGAAGCTACGACGGGCCGCTGGTGCCGCCTGGAAAATACGCCGTGCGCATGAGCGTGAACGGCCAAGCCTACAAGCGTAGCGCCGAAGTTTTGCGCGATCCGCGGTCAAAGACCACGGACGCCGATCTCACCGTGCAGTACGATCTGTCGCGGCGCATTGACGCATTGCACGCCGAAGTCGTCGCGTCACGCACGAAGGCTCAAGAGTACGCCAAGAGCTTGAGTGGAGAAGGCGCCGCGTCGTTCCGACGCGACGTTATCGGCGAACTGCCACCGGAAAATCCCGACGACTCCGTCGGATCCTACTCGCAAGACGTCAGCAGCTTCCTCTTCATCGAAAACTCACTCGACGTACTGCAAGGCGAAGTCGAAAGCGCGGATGCCGTGCCTACGACGGGCATGCAGGGCGGCTACGCTGCGCTGCTAGGCGTCTATCGCCAGACGCTGGCGCGGTTCGACGCGATGAAAAAGTAGAGGAGACTTGCTAGCGCTGGAGCGTTTGCGCGTACCAGCGCTCTAAATCGTCGTGGAACTGCGCCAGCGCTTGCTGGTGCAGATAAACCATGTGCCCCGACTCATAGAAGCCGTAGCTGATGTTTTTCTGCAGTTCGGGTGGCAAGTTGAGGTGATTGAGGGTGTAGACCGTCGCCCAGAACGGCGTCGCGAAATCATAGTAGCCATTACCCGAGAAAATCTGCAGCTTCGGATCGAAGGTCATCGCTTGGGCGAGATCTTGCGCGGTGTTTGTCGGAATAGCCCCATTGTGTTTCCAGTCCCACTGCCGGAAGACGCTGATTGTCGGCCGGTAGATGAGGGGCGTGTGATAGCCGAGAATTTGGCGCATGAAGTAGTTGCCGGCACCCACAAAGGCGGTATCGATCGCAGAATCAACCGGATCGAAATCGGGCCGGTCGTTGATGCGATCGAGCATGAAGGACGTGTATCGAGCATCGTAGCGCCCGAGCATTACGCCGCTGTTACGAAAGAGTTGCGTTTCGAGACGATAGTAGGGAATGCGCAGGTTCGACTGCCTGATATAACTTTCGGAAAGGCCGGTGTACGCGTGAAGCTTGGCGACCACGTCGTTGTAGGTCGAAGGGGGCAGGTTCGACCCCTGTGCAAGCGCATTGAGATACTCGTGCATGGAAAAATCTTCGACCTGCGACAACAGCGACGCCAGCGGCTGCTGCGCTCCCGGCAGCGCGTGATGGTACCACGCCGCGGCCGCCTCGGTTGGCAGGTAGAGCGGAAAACCCCAGTCGCCGCCGCCGATTGAGGCAGCATTGAAATTGATGTCCCAGTCGAGCGAAAAGTCCAGCACCGACGAGAGTAGCACGACGCCGTTCATGCCGATGCCCTGTCGCTGCAGCGCGCGTACCAGCATTGCCGAACGCGGCGTCCCGTAGGATTCACCGAAGAGAAACTTCGGCGAATTCCAGCGATTGAACGTCGAGACGTACCGCGATACGAACTGCGAGAAGGCGCGTACGTCGGGATCGACGCCGAAGAATTCACTTGGTTTGCCCGCGGCTGTGATTCGGCTGAAGCCGGTGTCCGGGGCATCTACGAAGACCAGATCGGTTCGGTCGAGCAGTGAGTACTGATTCTCGACCAAGTTGAACGGCGCATCGGCGGTCGCGGCCGCGTCGCCGACCACCACGCGCATCGGGCCAAAGGACCCCATGCGCAGCCAAATCGTCGAACTTCCCGGGCCGCCGTTGTAGAAGAAGGTCACGGGGCGCGTGCGCGGATCGACGCCGTCGGCGCTAAACGCCGTGTAGAACATCCGGCAAGTAACTTCGCCCTTATCGTTCTCGAGGGCAATCGTACCGGCGCGAGCGGTATAGGGAATAGATTTTCCGCCCAGCGAGATCGTGTGCTGCGTCACGGCATCGGGTGTGCTGGCCTCGCCGGCAGCGGGTGACGGCGAAGGCGCGGGAGCTGCGGCGATCAGAAACGCTGCGGCGAGCGCTACGAGCAGTTCACGCATGGGTCAGCGCTCCCGCGTACCAACGTTCCAGATCGGCGTGAAAACGTGCCAGCGCGGCCGGATGCAGGTAGACCATGTGTCCCGATTCGTAGAAGCCGTAAGTAATGTTGCGCTGTATCGAAGGCGACAGATACAGGTGGCGGAGCGCGTAGACCGTCGCGAAGAACGGCGTGGCGAAATCGAAATAACCGTTCGCCGAAAAGATTTTGAGGTTCGGGTTATAGGTCATCGCTTGGGCGAGATCGGGCGTAACGTTGACGACCTGCGAGTTCTCCCCGTGCTTGAAGTCCCAGCTCTCGCCGTCGGCAAAGATGAGATCGTAGATCTCGCTGCGGTAGAGCGATGCCGGGCGGTAATTGAGTACCTGTCGCAGATAGTAGTTGCTGCTCGAGACGAAGGCCGAGTCGATGGCTGCATCGGTCGGATCCCAATCGGGGGCGACCTCTGGGCGATCGAGCGAGTACGTCTTGAATCGCGAGTCTATTCGCCCGACGATCGTGCCGCTTTGGCGCATCAACTCGCTCTGGAAGCGGTCGTATTGTATGCGTAGATTCGAGTTGCGAATATACTGCTCGGAGAGTCCGGTATAGCGGTGCAGTTTCGCGACGACGTCGTTGTAGCGATCGGGAGCCAGCTGTGCTCCTTGGGCGAGCGCGTCCACGTACTCGCCGAGCGCGAAGTTCTCGACTTCCGGAAGCAGCGTGCCGAGCGGCGGCGCGCTGGGAATCGCGTGATGGTACCACGCCGTCGCGGTTTCGGTCGGCAGATAGAGCGGATAAGCCCAATCGCCGCCGCCGATCGGCGCGCCGTCGTTATAGTCAATGCTCGAGTTCAAGAACGAGGAGAGCAGCACCACGCCGTTGAGACCGATGCCTTCATCCTGCAGGTCCTTGGCGAGCACCGAGCTTCGCATCGTGCCGTACGATTCGCCGAAGAGAAAACGCGGCGAGTTCCAGCGGTTGAAATTGGTGATGTAGCGCTGAATGAACTGCGCGAAGGCAGTCGCGTCTTGATCGATGCCCCAAAAGTCTTTGCGCGTCCCGGCCCCGATGATCCGCCCGAAGCCGCTTCCCGGCATGTCGATGAAAACGAGGTCGGTCTTATCGAGCAGCGTGTACTGATTGTCCATCACCCGGTATGGCGGCGGCCCGGTCAGGGTGCCGTCGGCGGTCGCGACCCGTACCGGTCCGAAGGAGCCCATGCGCAGCCACATCGTCGAGCTTCCCGGACCGCCGTTGTAGAGAAAGGTGACGGGTCGTCGCGACGGATTGGCGCCGTCCAGCGTATAGGCGGTGTAAAAAATCCTGGCAGTGGGCTGGTCCTGGCCGTTGCGAAGCGTAATCGTCCCGGCACGCGCCGTATAAGCGAGCGCACGGCCGCCTATATTGATCGTATGGCGTGTTACGGCATCGGCCGCCAGCGCCGGTATCTGGGGCGGCTTGGCGACGGCGGAGTGCGGCGCGAACACAAAAAACGTCGCGCCAGCCAGCAGCGCGCGCGAGAGCGTAGCGAACGGTCTTGGGATCTTCAAGGCGAACGCGATTATCGGGCGTCGCGATGCCGCGGTCCTGCTGCGCGAAGCAAATCCGGCGCTCAAAATTCCTTCAAATGACGGCGTGCGCCGCATTTTCCGGCTCGTAGGCCCGCTCGATCTCCGGCGCGTAGCGTTGTTCGACCAGACGCCGCTTGATCTTCATCGCCGGCGAAAGCTCGCCGCCCTCGACGCTGAACTCGTGCGCGATGACGATGATGTGGCGGACTTGTTCGTAGCCGGCCAAGGACCGTGTGTGGTGGTGGACGTCGTGCGTCAGAAAGTCCCGCACGTCCTGACGCGCGGCCAGCAGCTCCTGCGGAGCATCGGACGGGAGGCCGAGTTCTAAGCGCAGCAGCGTCCAATTCGGGCAGATCAACGCGATGGGATGCGCGTGACCGCTCCCGGTCACCATGGCTTGGGCGACGAAGGCGGAGCGCCGGATGCTCGCCTCGACTCTGGCCGGTGATATCCACTTGCCGGTGCTGGTTTTAAAGATCTCGCGCTTGCGGTCGGTAATCCGAAGGAAGCCGCGCCCGTCCATTTCGCCGACGTCACCGGTGAGAAGCCAGCCGTCGGGGATCGAGGCGGCCGTCGCCTCGGCGTCGCGATAGTAGCCCTGCATCACGTTGCGGCCGCGCACGAGCACCTCGCCATCCTCGGCGATGCGCACCTCGACGCCGCTAAGGGGGCGGCCGACGGCACCCCACTCGTTTGCCGAAAGACGGCTCACCGAGACCACCGGCGACGTTTCAGTGAGGCCGTATCCCTGCATGATCGGAACCCCAAGGCCCAGGAACGTCATCGCCGTATCGACATGCAGCGGCGCGCTGCCGCTGGTCAGAAATTGGACGTTATCGAGGCCAAGGCGATGCCGGATCTTGTCGAGCACGAGACGCTTGGCGAGCCCGTATTGCAACCGCAGCCACGGCGATGCGCCGCCCTCGAGCTGGGTCGCCCGCGAGTAACGCCGTCCGATGGCGATCGCCCACGGAATAAGGCGTCGCTGCAAGCCGCCGGCGTGCAGCGACTGTCCTTTGATGCCGGCGAGTACGCGATCGAAGATGCGCGGCACGGCCGTCATTTCGGCGGGACGAACGTCGCGCAAGTCAACGAGAAGCTCGTTGGGATCGTGGCAGATGTAATAGCGGACGGCGGCCAGTAGATAAATGTAGATCAGCACGTGCTCGTAGATGTGTGAGTAGGGAAGTACCGAGATCACGTTCAGACCGGCGTGAATACCCTCGAACCCGCAATCCAGCGAGACTTGCGCGTCAAAGCTTAGGTTGTCGTGCGAAAGCATGACGCCCTTGGGTTGTCCGGTCGTGCCCGACGTATAGATCAGCACGGCGAGGTCGTCGGGAAGCAGCGTCGCTTCGTAGGCTTCGGGCAGCTCGGGACGGGCCGCCCGGATCTCCGCACCACGCCGTTCGAAGTGCGCGAGGCCATCGTCCCCATCGGAGTCGAATCGGATCGCGCGCGGAAGCGTCGTGCCCGGCGATTCCAGCCGCTCCAACGTCGCGTGCGAGTCGACGAAGAGCAGCCGCGCGCCGCTGTGCTCTAAGATGTAGGCCGTGTGGTCGAGCGCCTGAGTCGGGTAGATTGGTACGACGACACATTCGGCAAAAAACGTGGCGAAGTCGCAGACGATCCAGTCGATGCAGTTGTGAGAGATGAGCGCGACGCGATCGCCGGCGACCAGCCCCGCATCGCGGATCGCACAGGCGACGCTTTCTACCCGCGAGAGCAGCTGCGCGGCCGAGGTTGGCGCCCAGGCGTCGTTAACGCGCTCGATTAAGACGTCATCGCGCGGCTCAGCAAGCGCCCGGCGAATCAAGGCCGGAAGCGCCTCCCGCATAGGAAGCTGCGCGGTTGTCACGACGCTGCCCAATGCGCGCCGTCTGGTGCCGTCCCCTTTGAAACTGCCTCCGGCGCGGCTAGGGATCGCGAAGGTAGGGTCGCGCGCGCTCCAGCCGCGATGACGTCATTCCGGCAACATCGAGCAGCTCGTCGAGCGAGGTGAAGTTACCCTCGCGCTGCCGCAGCTCGACGATGCGGCCGGCAACGGCGCGCCCGATTCCGGGCACCGCGGCCAACTCTACTTCGCCGGCGGCATTGACGTCAACGCTGGCGTCGGGCGGAGGTGTCGCCGCTCGCCGCCGGCCGCGGTGATGATTTGGCGTCGCGCGACGCGTCGTCGAAGCGCGCGCGCGCTCGCCGGCGGCCGGCACGTCGATTTCGTCGCCGTCGGAGGCCCGCTGCGCAAGATTCACGCCGGCGGAATCGGCCGATGTCCCAAGGCCGCCGGCTAACTCGAGGGCTTTCGCGTAGCGGTCGCCCGCGCGAAGCTGATAGAGCCCGGGCCGCTTGACCGCACCGGTTACGTAAACGACCATCGCCTCGTCGTGCGTCCGTCGCTTCGCTCGGTCGAAGCCGGTGCGGGACGGAGCGCTGACCGAGGGCGTGGCGGCAAGGGACAGGGACCTCGTTTCGACGGGCGGCCGCGACGGCGGGTGGTGCAGCACGAAGAATGCGCCTAACGCGAGCAGCGCGCCGATCGCAGCAAATTTTGGGATCATGCCCCTCCATCACGCACCCGGGGTACCACGCAAAGGGTAGCAACGGACGCAAAGGCCGTGTACCATGCTGCTTGATGGCCGACTCATACGATTTTCGCTCGTTCGAGCGAAGCTGGCAGGAACGCTGGGAACGCGACGGGATCTACCGCGCCGACGACGCGAGCGCCAGGCCGAAGTACTACGCGATGGACATGCTGCCGTATCCATCGGGCGATTTGCACATCGGTCACGCTAAGAACTACACCCTCGGCGACGCCGTCGCGCGCATGCACCGGATGATGGGATACGAGGTGCTGCATCCGATCGGCTGGGACGCTTTCGGTCTACCAGCCGAAAACGCGGCCATCGATCGTAACGTCGATCCTGCGGTATGGACCACGGAGAGCATCCTCAAAATGCGCCGTCAGATCCGGTTGATGGGAACGAGTTACGACTGGTCGCGCGAGATCGCGACCTGCGAGCCCGAGTACTATCGCTGGAATCAGTGGCTCTTTATCCGGCTCTACGAACGGGGCTTGGCGTACAAGCGCGAAGCGCCGGTGAACTGGTGTCCGCGCGACCGCACCGTACTAGCCAACGAACAAGTCGAGGACGGACGCTGCTGGCGCTGTGGAACGCTGGTCGAACGGCGCAATCTCTCGCAGTGGTTTCTCAAGATCACCGACTATGCGGATCGGCTGCTCGACGATCTCGCGACGCTGCCCGGCTGGCCGGAACGCACGAAAACCATGCAGCGGAATTGGATTGGGCGTAGCGAGGGTGTCGCCTTCTCGTTCGCCGTCGAGGGGCTCGACGAGCGCATCGAAGTCTTTACGACGCGGGTCGACACCGTCTACGGCGTCACGTTTTTGGCGATAGCTCCGGAGCACCAGGTTGCCGAAGCCTTAACGGCAATCGTCTCACCCGAACGCGCCGCAGCGATGGCCGCCTTTGCCGCGTCACTCAAATCGAAGTCGGAGCTCGAGCGCACCAGCCTGATGGAAAAAGAAGGCATCTTCACCGGCGCCTACGCCATCCATCCGCTGTCGCACGAACGCGTGCCGATCTGGGTGACGAACTACGTGCTGGCCGACTACGGCAGCGGCGCAGTGATGGGCGTACCGGCTCACGACGAGCGCGACTACGATTTTGCGACCCGCCACGGCTTGCCCGTGGCGCAAGTGGTCGTAGCGCCCTCGGCCGCCGGAACCGAGGCTTTCACCGAGCCCTACGTCGACGACGGAAAACTCATCGCGAGCGGTGATTTCAGCGGCATGTCGAGCGCGCGCGCTCGCGAGGCCATCGGCGAACGGATGCACGCGATGGACATCGGCGGAAAAAGCATCAACTATCGCTTGCGCGACTGGCTTATTTCACGCCAACGCTACTGGGGCACGCCGATTCCGATCGTCTATTGCGAACGCTGCGGCGAGCTCGCGGTACCCGACTCGCAACTTCCCGTAATTCTCCCACCTCGAGCGCTTGCGGCGGGCGAAGGGTCGCCGCTCGCGTCGATTGCAGAGTTTGTCGAGACGACGTGTCCGAAGTGCGGCGGTCCGGCTCGGCGCGAGACCGATACGATGGACACGTTTTTTGATTCGTCGTGGTATTACTTGCGCTACCTCAGCCCGCACGACGATCAGGCGCCGTGGGAAGCGGCGAGCGCCTCCCATTGGATGAACGTCGACCAATATATCGGCGGTGCCGAGCATACCGTATTGCACCTTCTCTACGCTCGCTTCTTCTATAAGTTTTTTGTGGATCGCGGCTGGGTAACCGGGCGGGACGAGCCTTTCGAGCATCTCTTCCATCAAGGTCTCGTGCTACGCGACGGCGACAAGATGTCGAAATCGCGAGGCAACGTCGTCGGTGTGGATGAGACCGCCGAACGCCACGGCGTCGATGCGATGCGTCTGTTCTTGCTCTACGTGACGCCGCCCGAGGACACGAGCAACTGGACCGACGATGGCATCAGCGGACGCGTGCGCCTGCTCAACCGGATCTGGCGTGCCTGCCTTTCCGGCCGTCATCCCGAGCTTGTCGCAGGACCGCGGGCGACGCCGGCCGCCGGCACCGCCGCCGAAAAGGGGCTGCTTCGAGCGGTGCACCTCGTGGCGAAGTCGGCACTCGACGAAACGCGCTCCCACCGGTTCCACTACAACGCGACGATCGCGCGAATCGACGAGCTCGTCAACGCAATGACGGCGGCCGATGACGCGACGCGCCGTTCCGAGGCGATGACGTATGCGGTAAACGCACTGCCGGTTCTCGTCGCACCGTTCGCGCCGCACATCGCCGAGGAGCTGTGGGCGCGCATGGGGCACGCCGCATCCGTGCACTTAGAGCTCTATATCGAGCCGGACGAAAGCGTCTTAGCGGTCGACGAAATCACGCTGGTCGTTCAAGTCAACGGCAAGGTTCGCGCGAGAATTTCCGCCCCTACCGGCGTTACCGAGGATGTGGCTATGGCGCTGGCAACGGCCGACTCCAACGTCCGCGCGCACATAGAAGGTAAAGAGATTCGCAAACGCGTGTACGTGACCGACAAGCTCCTTAATCTCGTCGTCGCTTAGCCGCCCTCGCGGGCGAGCATCGCGCGATAGATTTCGCGCACGCGTCCGATCGTGTCGATCTCTTCGGGAGGCTTGTCGTCGCGGACGCGCACGATTCGCGGAAAGCGCAGGCTAAAGCCGCTTTCGTGCAGTTCGCTCTCCTGAATCACGTCAAACGCAACCTCGAGCACGACTTTCGGCTCGACCGGGATTTCGTAGGAGCGCGCTTTCTCGCGTTGCTGCTCCGGCGCTAGCCGATGCGCGAGAAACCACGGCGTTAGCCCCGCGATCTCGGCATCGGTTAGACCAGAGTAGGCTTTGCCGATCGTTTCGAGCCGTCCGCCGTCGCCGCGCACGGCAAAAGTGTAGTCGGAGAGCACGCCGGCGCGCTTGCCGTGACCCCATTCGACCGCCACGACGGCGACGTCGAGCGTCGAAAGTTCGCGCTTGAGCTTGAGCCACCACTTTCCGCGCCGGCCTGGTGCGTAGGGGGCGTCGTCGCGTTTGAGCATCAAACCTTCGTTGCCGCGAGCGCGAGCCGCCTCAAAACGATCGTTGATTTCGAGTGCCGGAGAGTCGGCGACGCGTTCGAAGGGCGCGAGACGCAACGCCGTGCCGGGCGCCACGAGGTCCGTTAAACGCTCGCGGCGTGCTGTCAGCGGCTCGTCGAGCAGAAGATCGTCGCCCGATGCCAGCAAATCAAAGATGACGTAGGCCAGCGGCACCTCGCGCAAAAGCTCGTCGTCGAGCGTCTTGCGCTGTAAGCGCGCTTGCAGCGTTCGAAACGGAAGTACGCCATCGCCGCGCATGGCGACGATCTCGCCGTCGAAAATCGCGTCGCCGGGGATTGCGGCCAGCGCCGCCACGATTTCGGGATAGGATGCGGTGACGTCGTTGAGACGGCGCGAGAAGAGGCGTACGCTGCCGTCGCGCAGATGCGCTTGCGCTCGAATTCCGTCGTACTTGTCCTCGACGATCCACGCGGTGCCATCGAGCTGCGGATATTCCGTTGCGTACGTAACCGGCGTGGCCAACATGAAGCCGATCGGCGCGCCATACTCGACCCGCAACTCGGCCAGCGTACCGTGCTTTGCTGCAAGCGCCACCGCGCCGGCGTCCCCCGCGGCCATCACGCCGCGACGCACGGCGTCGGGATCGGCGTCAAAAGCGCGCGCTATGGCGTCGAGTACCAAGCCCTCACGCAAGCCGACGCGCAGATCGCCGGTGATAATCTTGACGACGTAGGTTGCGACGATTGGGTTGGTGCAGGCACGGAAGATCCGTTCGAGGACGGCTTCCCGGCGCCGGCTAGACTGTTTACCCGAAGCAGCGGCGATTTCACCGAAGTGCGCTTCGAGTGTTGCCGGCGTGAGATGTTCGGAGAAAAGAGATGCCGCGCGCGGCGGCCGCACCAAAGGCGCCAGCGCCGCGCCGAGGTCGCCGGTCGCGCGATAGGAGCCGCCTAAAGCGGCGTCATCGAACTCCCACACCCGGCGCGGCACCTCGACGATCGTTCTTCCGCCCACCGAGAG
>DATAPM010000360.1:0-4713 GCA_036265225.1 Vulcanimicrobiaceae bacterium | reverse complement strand
CTATAAGAACGCCGGCACCAGCGCCGAGCGGGCCTACTATCTGAACTACTTCCTCCACGACGCGACGTTCCAAGTCTTCGGCTCCGCCGAGGAAACCGAATTAGAGAGCGCTATTTACCGCGGCGTGAACGACGGCACCATCAAAACCGCGGCCGATTTCAACGCCCTAACCACAAAGGTGTTCGCCCGCTACGACCCATCATCAGTGAACGATCCCTCGACCAAGCTCTACTGGGCCCGCAACCGGCTCTTCTTTACCGACCCGCTCTACGATGTGAACTATCTTTACGCCGGGCTGCTCGCGTTGGAGTACTTCACGCGCTTTGAAGCCGACTCGAAAAGCTTTTCTCCGCGATTTGTCGCCTTGTTGAAGAACGGCTTCAACGACTCACCGGCCGCATTGGAGCGGGGCTTAGTCGGAATAAACCTCTCCGACGAGAAAACGCTGGTCGCCAACGCAACCTCGTTGATCGACGCGCGCACCAAATTGCTAGCGGCACTCTCCGGCAGCTAGCGAACGCCTTCCACAGGACCGCCTGCCGGCGAATAGGTCCTTTTCCGCTCGCGTCGAACCAAAGAATCGCAGCTACAATTGTAGGACGCGCCGCGCTCCTAGCCTCAGGAGCAAGGAAGATCGAATATTATCGTACCGGAAGCCCCAACCAAAAAGCGGCAAAAAGCCGCTCCCAAAGTGTATCCGCCCCACGAACACTTCGGAAATCCGCTCAACGTTTGCCGCATTTGCGGCGAAAAGTACTCCTACGTGTCGCCCCCGATCGGCCCGTTCCCGGTGCTCAAGAAATGAGGAAGATCCTTGCCCCGTAGCAATCGAAGCTTTTACGTCGAGCGACGGCCGGCCGGAGATTATGCCGCCAGACGCGGTAACTCATCACGGGCCAGTTTCACCGGCAAGACGCAGGGCGAGGCGGCACGACGCGCGCACGCGTCGGACGGCGGCGCGATCGTCTTCGGCGAGCGCATCCGCCAGCGCGGCAACTCCACCGGTAAGTGGCGCCGCCTCTATTAACGCTGTGAAAAACTCTTCTCCGACGCGCGCCCGCGCCAAAATTTCGACCGGCCTCGGGCTCCTATTCATTCACCTCGTCGCGCTGCTGGCGCTCGTGCCCGCGCTATTTTCGTGGAACGCCCTCGTCGCAGCGATAATTATCGGTTGGGTGACCGCCGGCATCGGCGTGACGCTGGGCTACCACCGCATGCTGACGCACCGCAGCTTGCAGATGCCCCGGGCGATCGAGTACCTCGTGAGTTTCCTTGGCGTCCTCGCCTTGCAGGGCGGCCCCATCACCTGGGTCGCCACGCATCGCCGCCATCACGCGAGGTCCGACCGTGAGGGCGATCCTCACGGTATGGATCGCGGCTTTTGGTGGGCTCATGTCGGCTGGCTCTTCCTGCCGAATCCGGCCCGCCCGACGCCCGCCGAAACGCGCAAGCTCGCGGCCGAGCTGTCCGCCGACCCGTTCTACCGATTTATCGAGAAGACCGCGGTGCTCTGGCAGGTCGTGCTCGGCGTGGTCCTGTTTGCAGTTGGCGGTTGGTCGTTAGTCGTATGGGGCATCTTCGTGCGTCTGGTCGCCACCTACCACATCACGTGGTTCGTAAATAGCGCCGCGCATTTAACCGGCTACCGTAGTTTTCGAACCGACGATTTATCGACCAACAACTGGTGGGTCGCATTGCTGGCCTGGGGGGAAGGGTGGCATAACAACCACCACGCCTTCCCGTTTTCGGCCCGTCACGGACTGCGCTGGTTCGAGTTCGATCTAACCTGGTTGACGATCCGCTTCTTGCAGCTCGTGGGCATCGTTCGCAGCGTGAAGCTTCCCAAACCGGAGATGCTCACGCGGCTGCGCACGTTCCGCACGCGCCAACTGCGCACTACGACTTAGTACACGTCTCCTTCACGTTGACGACGCGACCGCTCGTTTCGGTAAACGACGTC
Organism: Vulcanimicrobiaceae bacterium; assembly: GCA_036265225.1. Lineage (GTDB taxonomy): Bacteria > Vulcanimicrobiota > Vulcanimicrobiia > Vulcanimicrobiales > Vulcanimicrobiaceae > Cybelea. The sequence goes on along the minus strand of DATAPM010000360.1, from coordinate 2,753 downwards.
GTCATCGTTTTCTTGGTGTCGCTGACCTTGGTGATAACCTCCGGCGCGTACGACGCGATGTCGGGCGCTTTGGTTTGGATCACGTACGCGTAGGTTTTGGTGTTGCCGCTTGACATCGGTGCCGTCGCCACGGAGTAGCCGCCGCGATCGCCGGTCACGATGCGGACCCAGCGCTTGGCATTCGAGTCCCAGGTGTACTTCGTTTCGCCGTGGTTCTCGCGTGGAATCCACGATGCTTTATGGGTTGTCGTCTCCCGAATAATCCAATAACCGGTGGGATCCATCGAATAGACTTCGGTGACGGTAAACGGTCCGGGGCGTCGCGAACTGAGGTCGCTGCAGGTCCACGTGCCAATCAGAAACTTCATTGTGGAAAAATCCGGCTTGGGTTGCGTGGGAACGGGCGTTCCCTCAACCGTAACCGTACCGGCCGCGAGCGCGCCCGCACCCGAGATCGTCGCCAACAGCGATAGAGCGTAAAGAAAACGTAGGGTTTTAATCACAAGCAAAGCCCTCCTTAGAGTGCTAGGCCCTTCGCAAGCAGGCAACGGCCTCCTATCTAGTACCCAAGAAATGGTGGTCTCTGTTTTTGGGCGGACGCTCCCATGCTTCGGCCGAATCAGCGCGCCATGCGCTTAATTCTCTTGCCTGCTATCTTGGCAGTGCTCGTTGGGGCAGGCCCCGGTTCGCCGTCGTCGCCTCTGCAGAGCTCGATCCAGCAGCGAGTGCGCTACGTATTCGTCATCTATCAAGAGAACCGGTCGTTCGATCATTACTTCGGGACGTTTCCGGGAGCAAACGGCGTCTACTCGCCTGACGCAAGGAAGCACGGCTTTAAGCAGTTTAACCCCGTCGCACAGCGCGACACGCAAGCCTTTAGAATAGCGACGTCGCAGGTTGGCGTGCTGAGCAACGCGCGCAAACTTTTCGACGCCGCTATCAACAACGGTGCGATGGACGGCTTCGTCACGCAGGAAGCGGCGCTGGCGACGAACCTTTCGCCCGACGCGCGAAAAAAGCTAGGAATGACCGATTCTTCGCAAGCGGCATCCGTCGGCGACGAGTCGATGGCGCACGTCGACTGCGACACGATTCCCTATCTCTGGAATTACGCGTCCCGCTTCGCGCTCTTCGACTCGTTTTTCCAGGGCGCTCGCGGTCCATCGACGCCGAGTAACGTCGAGATCATCGCCGCCCAGAACGGCGAGACCGAGTACGAACGTTACGGCAGCCTTGGGCCCCCGTACACCGAAGATCCACCGAGCGCCGGGGGGCGCGGCGTCCCCATTTGGGTCGACCTCGATCCCGCGTGGGGACCCTACAACAGCGAAGATTTCAGTGCGGAACATCAAGTCGACCAGACCTATGCGACGGTGATGCTCAACCTCGAGGGCGCGCAGGCCGGCGAGCTCGCCAACAACACGCAAGATATCGTCAACGACATCGCGTTTCTGCGCGGAAAAGCGCAAGCGCCGGTCAACTGGACGTGGTACGAGCAGGGCTACGCCAATCCGGCCGACCCCGGACGCGTCACGCTGGTCACGCACCATCTCGCGCCACACTACTTCGGCTACATCGCCAACAATCCGACGATGGACCGCCACATTGCCGACATCACGCAGTTCCAGTCCGACATCGAAGGCGACAAGCTCGGCGATGGCGGCCTCTTCTATTTAAAAGGCGGTTTCGGCAGCAATCTCGGCCTCAAGCCGGCCGGCGCCGCGCCCAACACCTTTACCGGCGACGACGACCACCCAGGCGAGTCCGACATGCAGATCGCGCAAGCCGACGTGGCGGCGCTGGTCAATCTGATCGCGCGCAGCAAATACTGGAGCCAGTCGGCCATCGTCATTACTTGGGACGATCCCGGCGGCTTCTGGGATCACGTGCCACCGCCGTCGTGGCTCGTCTGCCCCGATAGCTATCCGTGCGGCAACGGGCAACGCGTTCCGATGCTGCTCGTTTCCCCCTACGCGCGCAATGCCGTCGTACACGACGACAACGATCAGGCGTCGGTGGTTAAGTTCGTAAATCAGCTCTTCGATCGCACGCCGCTGGCGCAGCTGCCCGACGAGGCGCGCTACATGCCGTTCGGGCCGCACGACGGGAGCGACAACAACGGTGATTTGTCGGGCGGCTTCGATCCCGCGCGGCTTAGCGGCAAAAAGCCGCCGATTCCGGCGGAGCAGGCAATCATTCCGGACGACGTCGTTCGCGCGATCCCCAGCCCGTGGTCGTGTAAATCGATCGGCGTTACGCCGGTCGCGCCGCCGGCCGGCATCTCCGATGCGCCGCCGCCCGGCTTCAATCCGCGCGTGCTCGTCGTTCCGCTGCCCTCGAATAAGATGATCGGCGATTGACGGTCGCCGAGTTCGAGCACGCGGTCAATGAAGCGCTCGAGTCATTACCGGAGCGCTTCACGCGGCTCATCAAAAACGTCGCCATCACCATCGAGGACGAACCGTCCGACGAAGATCTCGAAAGCATCGAGGACGATGAGGATCCGGATACGGAGCTGCTGGGCATCTATCGCGGCGTCGCGCTCACCCATAGAACGCACGACATGCCGTTGCTGCCCGACGAAATCGCCCTTTTTCGCGGGCCGATCGAGCGTGCCACGAGCTCGCGCGTCGAAGCGATCGAACAGATTCGCGAAACGGTGATGCACGAGCTCGGACACTACTTCGGCCTCGGTCACGAGGAGATGCCGTACTAAGGAGATGCTCGGTCTACGCCGACACGTCGATGTGGAG
>DATAPM010000359.1:0-11949 GCA_036265225.1 Vulcanimicrobiaceae bacterium | reverse complement strand
TGGAAGCAATGGGCCGATCCACGGCTGATCTTTTACGTCGCAAATAACGAAGATCTCAATCAAGTCACTTGGGAGATGCGCGTGCAGACGGGCGTGCCGAAGTTCCCGCAGTCCCAGGACCTGCCCGCTTTCCCGTACGCTACATATGCGCGGATGCTCGGCTTCAAGGGGATTCGCGTCGAGCGGGCAGAGGATGTCGGCGCCGCATGGGATGCAGTACTGCGCGCCGATCGGCCGGCCGTGCTGGAGGTTGCGGTCGATGCGGAGATCTCGATGCTGCCGCCACACGTGACGCCCGAACTGGCAAAAACGTTTGCCGCAACCGCCCTGAAAGGCGACCCGGAGGAAGGACCGATGATCGTGCAGTCGGTTAAAGGAATTCTCGCAGGCATGTTTCCGGGCTCGCATCGCGGAGACGAGAGCGGTGACGGGCGTTGAGGCCCGAGTTTCCGATAACGAAGATCGCGACATCCGCCTATCGCGTCCCGACCGATCGCCGGCCCGAATCCGACGGCACCGCCGTGTGGAGTGCGACCACGCTCGTGCTGGTGGAAGCCGAAGCGGGCGGAATGCGCGGAACCGGCTGGTCGTACGGCTCGGCGGCCATTGCCCGCTATATCGAAGAAGTGCTGCGCGATGTTGTCGAGGGTCGCGACGCTCTCGCGAACCGCGAGATCTGGCAGCGGCTCAACGCTCGCGTCCGTAACGACGGCCGCAACGGACTAGCATCCTACGCGATCTCGGCGATCGACGTTGCGCTGTGGGACCTGCACGCGCGTCTGCTCGACGTCGCCCTTTGCGATCTGCTGGGCGCCGCGCGCGACCGCGTTCCCGTCTATGGCAGCGGCGGATTCACGTCGTACGACCTAACGACGCTCCGAGAGCAGTTAGCCGGCTGGGTCCGCGACGGCATCAACGCCGTAAAAATGAAAGTCGGACGCGATCCGGCGGCCGATCCGTCGCGCGTAGCGGCCGCGCGCAAGGCTATCGGCAGCGGGGCGGAACTCTTCGTTGACGGCAATGGCGCGTACGGCGTAAAGCAAGCGCTGGCGATGGCCGCGGCGTTTGCCGAGTCGGGCGTAACCTGGTTCGAGCAGCCCGTCGACCCGCGGGATTTAGCCGGGATCAAGCTGGTGCGCCAAATGGCGCCTGCGGGCATGGCGATAGCGTCGGGCGAGTACATCACCGATACTGCCGACGCTCCGGAGATTGCCGCCGCCGTCGACGTGCTGCAGGCCGACGCGACGCGTTGCGGCGGCTACACTGGATTTCTGGCCATTGACGGCTACTGTGAAGCAAAGCGCAAACCGCTCTCGACGCATTGCGCCCCGATGCTGCACCTGCACGTAGCGACCGCATCGCTGCGCGTGCGCCACCAAGAGTATTTTTACGATCACGCAAGGATCGAGAAAATGCTCTTCGACGGCTTCATCGAGCCGGTAGACGGGACTCTGCGCCCCGATCGCACGCGCTCCGGGCATGGCTTGCAATTCAAACACGCCGACGCCTGTAAGTACGAGGCCGCATGATCGATCTTATCAATCGCGTTCCGACGCTGGGAGAGTGGAGCGGCGACGCGGCGGCACTCGAGCGCGCATTGCGTTCGCGCCTTGCCGGCGAAGTTCGCTTTGACGACGGCTCGCGGGCCCTCTACGCGACCGACGCCTCCAACTACCGGCAAGTCCCCATCGGCGTCGTCGTACCCAGAACGACCGACGACGTGATTGCCGCGGTTTCCGTGGCACGTAGCTTCGGCGCACCAATTCTGGCGCGGGGCGGCGGAACGTCACTTGCCGGCCAGTGCTGCAACGTTGCCATTGTCATTGACTTTTCCAAGTACCTCAATCAAATCGCCGAGATCGATGCCGGCGCGCGTTGGGCGCGCGTCGAGCCGGGCGTCGTGCTGGACGACCTACGCGGCGCCGCTCAAAAGTTCGGCTTGACGTACGGGCCCGATCCTGCTACCCACACCCACAATACGTTGGGCGGCATGATCGGCAACAACTCTTGCGGGATGCACGCACAAATGGCCGGCAAGGTGGAAGAAAACGTCATCGAACTCGACGTCCTCACTTACGACGGCATTCGAATGACGGTCGGCCCGACGCCGCCGGAAGGGCTCGAGGAGCTCTGCGCCCGCGACGACCGCGTCGGCGAGATCTACCGTGGCCTGCGCGAGATCCGCGACCGCTACGGCGACGAGATTCGGGCGCGCTTTCCCGACATTCCCCGGCGCGTCTCCGGTTATCCGCTGCAAGAACTGCTGACGCCGGAGTTTAACGTCGCGCGCGCCCTCGTCGGCACCGAGTGTACGTGTGCGATCGTGCTGTCGGCAAAAGTGCGATTAATCGAAAATCCGGGCAAGCGTTGCGTGCTGGTCTTAGCCTTTAAGGACGTTTACGAGGCGGGCGATGCCGTGCGGCTGGTTAACGCGCACAAACCGATCGCTCTCGAGGGCATAGACGATCAGCTCCTGCACGACATGAACGTGAAGCACTTCCACACCAACGACGAGTGGCTGCTGCCGAGCGGTGACGGTAAAGCCGGCGGCTGGCTGATGGCGGAGTTCGGCACGACCGGCGATCTCGAAAAAGCGATAGCCGCGGCGCGCGTTTGCGAAGCGGCTGCACTCTCGCGCGGCGCGATCGGCAGCCGTTTGCTGATCGACGAGAAGGAACAGAAAGAGCTCTGGGAAGTGCGCGAAGCGGGACTGGGCGCCACCGCGAAAATCCCCAATGCCCCACCGTTTCATCCGGGTTGGGAGGATTCGGCGGTGCCCCCCGATCGCGTCGGCGAGTATCTTCGAGAGCTGCGTGCACTGTACGACAAGTATGGCTATCGGGCAGCGCTCTACGGCCACTTCGGGCAAGGGTGCATTCATTGCCGGGTAAGCTTCGATCTGGCAACGCGCGAGGGCATCGATCGCTGGCGAGCCTTCCTCGACGAAGCGGCACGGCTTATTCGGCGCTACGGCGGCTCACTCTCGGGCGAGCATGGCGACGGCCAGGCTCGCGGGAGCTTGCTGCCGATCATGTACGGAGAGACGATCGTCGAGGCATTTCGGCGATTCAAACGGCTGTGGGATCCGCTCGGTAAAATGAATCCCGGTAAGGTCGTCGACGCTTATGCAGTCGACGTCAACCTGCGCGAGGGACCCGAGTATCGCCTGGCAGATCCGGCCACGCATTTCACTTTCGCACCCAAAGACCACGGTTCGTTTGCCTATGCCGCGAATCGCTGCGTCGGCGTCGGCAAATGCCGTCGTCACGAAGGCGGTACGATGTGTCCTTCGTACCGAGTGACGCGCGAGGAGAAGCACGCGACCCGCGGCCGCGCGCGCTTACTCTTCGAGATGTTACGCGGCGAACCGCTGAAGAATCTGTGGCGCTCCGAAGCGGTCAAGGAAGCTCTCGACCTTTGCCTGGCCTGCAAGGGATGCAAAAACGATTGCCCGGTCAACGTCGACATGGCGACCTACAAGGCAGAGTTTCTTTCGCACTATTACGAAGGGCGCCGGCGTCCGGTTTGGGCCTACGCCTTCGGTTTGATTTCGGTGTGGGCGCGAATTGCATCGAAAGCCGCACGGTTCGTCAATGCGGTCACGCAGTCGCCGGGCACCGGTGCCCTGGCCAAGGCCGCAGTGCGTATGACCCCGCAGCGCCGGATTCCGCCGTTTTCGGATCGCTCGTTCGTTCGTTGGTATCGCGATAATCGCAGCGGTTCGAGGCCGAATGCGGGCCGGAAGCGCGTGCTGCTCTGGGCGGACACGTTCAACAACTATTTTCATTCCGAAACGGCCGTACACGCCGTCGAAGTTCTGGAAGCGGCCGGCTACGACGTCCTCGTGGCTAAGCGACCGCTCTGCTGCGGGCGCCCGCTCTACGACTACGGAATGCTCGATCTCGCGAAAGCATTTTTGCGCCGCATCATGGGTGAGCTGCGCAGCGAGATCGAGGCCGGAACGACGATCGTCGCGCTGGAGCCCTCGTGCGCGAGCGTCTTTAAGGACGAGCTGCTAAATCTCTATCCCAACGATCCGCTGGCCCGCCGGCTTTCCGATCAAGTAATAATGTTGGGCGACTTTCTCGCGGCAGACGACGCGTTCGTCGCGCCGCGACTGCCGGCGCGTGCCACCGTTCACGCCCACTGTCACCATAAATCCGTGCTGGGGACCGAGGGCGACGAGCGCGTTTTGCGAGCCATGGGGATCGAAACGAACTGGTTAGACGACGGCTGTTGCGGCATGGCCGGCGCGTTTGGATTCGAGTCCGGCGAGCACTACGACGTTTCGATAAAGGTGGGTGAACTGGCGCTGCTCCCGCACGTCCGCGAAAGCGAGGAGCGGACGCTGATTATTAGTGATGGCTTTTCGTGCCGCGAGCAAGTCGCGCAGACAACTGGGCGCCAAGCTCTGCACCTGGCCGACGTCCTTTGGCTCGCGCGGCGGCACGATGCGCACCGTTCGCTGGGGTCTTTTCCCGAGCGGCGAGCAATGCCGGCCGTCGCCGCGCAGGTCGCGCGCGCCCGCCGCGACGCGCTTGCGATGGCCGTGATCGCCGTTGGCGCGGGGCTGGCGGCGGCGGCGCTTTGGCGGCGGAGGTCCTCATGAGGCGGGTTGCGGTCGTTACCGGAGCATCGGCCGGGGTGGGTCGCGCCGTGGTTCGAGAGTTCGCGCGGCGCGGCTACGACGTCGGCCTGATTGCCCGCGGCGAGGAGGGTCTGCAGGGCGCCGCCGCCGAGGTCGCGGCGTTGGGCCGCCGGGCAACCTACGTGATAACCGACGTTGCCGACGGCGAGGCCGTCGAGCGAGCGGCGGCGCGGATCGAAGAAGTACTCGGCCCGATCGACGTCTGGACGAACGTCGCGTTCTCCAACGTCTTTGCCGAGTTCAAGGATCTCACCATGGCTGAGTACCGCCGAATTACCGAGGTCACCTATCTCGGCTACGTGCACGGCACGATGGCGGCGCTGGGGCGAATGCTGCCGCGTAACCGCGGCGTCATCGTTCAAGTCGGCTCGGCATTGGCTTATCGCAGCATACCGTTGCAATCGGCCTACTGCGGGGCAAAATCGGCGATTCGCGGCTTCACCGATTCATTGCGCAGCGAGCTCATTCACGACGGCAGCGCCGTTCGCGTCGCAATGGCTATTTTACCGGCGGTAAACACCCCGCAATTTTCGTGGTGCCGTTCGAAGCTGCCGCGCAAAGCGCAACCGGTTCCTCCGATCTTCCAGCCGGAAGTCATTGCCCGGGGGATCGTTTGGCTAGCCATGCATCCGCGCCGCGAGCTGCGCATCGGATGGTCGACGCTCAAAGCGTTGTTCGGTCAGATCGTCGCGCCGGGGTTGCTCGACCGGCTGCTCGCCAAAAGCGGCTATAGCGGGCAGCAGTACGATGGCTCCGTCGACCCGCACAAGCCCGACAACCTGGAGAGCCCGTTGCCGGGTGACTGGGGCGCGCACGGGGCGTTCGATACGCGCGCACGGTCGCACAGCACGCAACTATGGTTTGCGACGCATCCTTACTGGCCGCTGGCGGCAATCACGGGCGTCGTTTTGCTCGCTTCACTGGGGCGGAAGGCGCTGCGCTGATGCCGATCGAGCGATTCCCGGCTGCGGCGCACAATGGCGGCAATGTCGCCCGTGTAGAGCGAGTCGTCGACGCCATCGGAAAAGATTTCAAGAACCAGCGGCCCCGCGTAGCCCGCATCGCGCAATCCGCGCAGAAAGGGCGTAAAGCTCAGCGTGCCCTCACCGACGGGAAGCCGGTCGAGAAACGAACGGGGAGTGCGCCAGTCGGAGACTTGGGCCAGAAAAAGACGATTTCCGCAGCGTGCCAGGCGCTTTCGAAGTTCGAACTGACCGGCCAGATTCCAAATGTCCGCGCAAATTCCAAAGGCCGGATGGGCGACTGCTTCGGTGAGTTTGAGCGCCTTTTCCAACGTCCACACAAACGAATCTTCGTTCATCGCCAGAGGATGGAGCGGCTCGATGGCGAGACGTACCTTCAGTTGCTGAGCGTGCGCGGCCAACTCGCGGCAGGCCGGAACGCTTTCGCGAAAGGCGCGCGCAACGTCGCCGCCGGCGGCGACGCCGGTATTGAGCACGAAGACCGTGTCGGGCAGCACCCTCCCGACCGAATCGAGCGTCGCGTGCAGCCGTTGCAGGCGCGCGTCAAAGGCAGCAGGCTCGCGGCTGAGATGCGTCGGGAAGAGCGAGTGCACGCCGGCTTGAAACGAGCAGACCTCCAGACCGTGGGCCGATACCGCGAGCAGTTGGGCACGACGCCGCTCGACGTCGTCGTCGAGCTTGTTCTCCCAAATTTCGATCGCAGCCGCTCCGAGTGCGGGATAGCGGGCGATGTCTTCGTCGAAGCTCCACGGCTTCGTCGTTACCTCACTTATACCGAACTTATATTCCATCATTACAGGAGTTATACCCGATGCCCAGCGATGTAAAGACCGACGTTCACAAGGATGACCTGCGCGTAGATCTCTCGGGCTCGACCGCGATTATCACGGGGGGTGCAACGGGAATCGGCAGCGCGATTGCGGCGCGTTTCGCGCAGTCGGGGGCAAACGTCATCGTGGACTACCCCAATCGCGACGAGTACGCACACGCTCGCGAGGTGCTCGCTGACATCGAGCGAGACGGCGGCCGCGCGGCACTCGTCGAGGCCGATATCGCCAGCGAAGATGGGGCCGACCGGCTCGTGGTCGCGGCTATCGAGCGTTTCGGCAGCGTCGACATACTCGTGAACAACGCCGGCGTCGAGGCATCGCACAAGGTCGTGGATACTCCGCTGCCGGTATGGGAAAAAATCCTTCGCACCAATCTTACCGGGGCGTTCCTCTGCGCTCGCGCCGCCGCTCGGGCTATGATCGAACGTAAACGGGGCGGCCGCATCATCAACATCTCTTCGGTCCACGAAGACCTGCCGATGCCCGGGAACGCGGCGTATTGCGCCTCTAAAGGCGGGATGCGCATGTTGATGCGAACCCTCGCGCTTGAGCTCGCTCCGTACGGCATTACGGTCAACGACATCGCTCCGGGAGCGATCGCAACCCGGATCAATCGCGACGTGCGCCAAGACCCAAGCGACAAGAAAGAGCTGCTCGACGAAATCCCGCTGCACCGCGCCGGAGACGCCGACGAGGTCGCGGCGCTAGCGGCGTATCTGGCCTCCAAAGCCGCGGCCTACGTAACCGCATCTACGTACGTGATCGACGGCGGTCTGCTGCACTATACCAAGGGATTGTGAGGCCGCGCCCAACCCTCGGCCCTAATGGCGAATATCAGATTGCCGATGGGGAACTGCCCGTCGGCTCAACCCTCGGCGGCAATCACCTGTGCGTCGAGCTGCTGGCGAACGGGTCGATCGACGCGGTGCATTCAATTCAATCCGGCAGCACGATCGTCCGCGATGTCGACGTACATCATTACGACGCCGTAACCGGCCTACGACTGACGCGTCGCCCCGGCGCCTTTATCCTCGAGCCCGAATCCCAGAGCCATCGCTATTCGCTCGGCAACGGCGTGGAGGTCGAGAAGCTAACGTTTGTGTTCTGCGGGGCGGCGGCTCCCGACGCCTGCTTTGTCCTGCTCCAAGCGCGCAACGAAGGCTCCAAGGCGGCCACGGTCGATTCGGTTTTAGTGGCTCGCCTCAAGTCGTCGTTTGAGGACCAAATCGAAGCTCGATGGAACGAAAGTGCGCGAGCGCTGCTGGTTGAAAGCACCGGAAAGGCAAAAGCGGCGCGAGCGCTCTTCAGCTCCATAACGCCGCAATCGTGGTCGGTTACCGAAGATCACGCGCGGATTCTCGCCGAAAAATGGCGCGGAGCCTTTGACGAGAGCGTCGACGTCGCCGGGGACGATCCCCTGGGCGTAATCCATGTACGGACGCGCATCGAGCCGAAGTCGTCGGCGACGATGTGGTTCGCGGCCGCAGAGCTAGAGAGCGCCGCCGCGACCGTGCTCGAGGCCTTTCGGCGCCGTTTGCCGAGCGCCGAGGCCGCGCACGAGAAGACCCGCCGCCATTACGAGGCGCTGCTCGATAAAACCGTGATGCTCAGCCCGGTCGAAAATATCGACGCCGGCGTGCGCTGGGCCAAAGCGAACATGCTGCGCGTGCTGCGGCAGACGCCGACTGGGCCGGGCTTTACCAACAATCCCGGACATTCGACGTCGTGCGTCGGCCGCGACGCGGCCTGGTTCGTGTATGGCTGCGATTGGCTCGATCCGCGTTTCTCCGCCGCCCTCCTGCGCGGCTTTGCCGCTCGCCAAGAAGCCGACGGAAAAATCGTCGAGTATTACGATCTACGCACGGGGCGAACGTGCGACGACGGTCTCAACGTCAACGACGACACGGCACTTTTTGCGCTCGCCGTATCGCACCATGCACTGGCGACGCGCGATGCGTCATTTCTTGAGGAACTCTATCCCGCCGCGCGTCGCGCGATCGAGCAACTCTTGGCCAACCGTGACGAGCGTGGGCTCATCTTTTGCCGCGCTCGCCAAACCGGAGCGCGCGGGATCGTCGGGTGGCGCAACATCATCAAAGAGTACCGGCTTTCGGGCGCCACGACGGAGCTCAACAGCGAGACCTACGCTGCGCTGCAGAGAATGGCCGTGCTGGCGAAGATTTTGGGCGCGAGCAGCGATGCCGGCCGCTATGCCGATGAAGCGGAGACGCTGCGTCGGGCAATCGATCGCTATCTGCGCAATCCCTCGAACGGCCTTTACTATCTGAATATCGAGATCGACGGACGGCCGCGCAGCGCGCTCAGTGCCGACCTCGTGTTTCCCGTCGTGTTCGGGGTCGCAGACGACGAGACGAGCGCGCGGATCGTGCAGCGCCTGCGGCAAGCCGACTTTTGGACCGAAGCGGGGATACGAACGGTTCCGCGCGACGCTCCCGAGTACGGACCGACGCGTGGGAACGGTCTCTTGGGCGGCGTTTGGGTTGCGGCGACCTTTTGGTATGCGTTTGCCGCGGCGCATTTCGTCCCCGAGATCATGGCCGAAGCGCTGGAAAAGACGTTTGCTCATTACGCCCGCGACCCCCGTGCGACAAATACCGTCCCGGGAGAGTTCTCCGAGTGGCTGCACGGCGAGACGCTCGCTAACAACGGGATGATGCTCTCACCGTGGTTCCCCCCGCGCTATCTATGGGCGGCAATCGAAGGCGCGGCCGGCTTGGACCTTCAGCCGGGCGGGGCGCGCATCACGCCGCGGCTCCCGCCCGATTGGTCGTGGCTCGCGGTGCGCAGCGTACCGTTTGGAGGATCGACGATGTCGTGGTTCGTCTGCCGTATGGACGAGATGCGGCTCTTCGCGACGGAGCGCGTCGAGAGCACCCTTTCGACCGAGGCGTACGACCGCGATGTGACGCCCGAAGTCGACGTCGAGGGCCAGAACGTAGCGATGGCGGCATTTGCACGCGGGCGTGAGGTTATCGTCTTTCTGGGGAACCGGTTAGCCCTTACGAGTACCGTGGCCGTACGCGACGGAGGTGCCGTTGCCGGCCTGAGGCCGCGGCGCCGTTATGAAAGCTTGTACGGCCGGTGGGTAGAGCTCGAAGACGAAAGCGATGCGTATCTCGTAACGATTGGGCGGGGCAGCTTTGCGTTAATCGAATTTGCTTGAGAGCTACGAGGTCAGCGCCAAAGGCATTGCCGATTCCGACTCGCGATGCGCCCAGGCGGCGAGTGTCGTGAGTAATGCGCCGAGTATCGCGAGGCCGCCCCCAATCCACATCAACGTCGCCGCATCGTGCTGATCGTCGAGCGCGCCGGCTAAAGACGGTGCGGTCACGAGATAGTGGCCGTAGAGTGGCGCACGCGCGCTGAAGAGAGCCATGCCGAGGAGCGCCCCCGCGTTACAGATTCATCCTGAGAAAAGCGCATATGGTCATGAATACGAAGGGCACCGCTCGCTACAACGGCGAGGAAACCCCGCAGATGATGTAGGTCCGCCTCGAGGCGAACGTTCTCACCGATACGCGTCCTGCGCCCAACATCATGCAATGTTCCATCCAGGTCTAAGCGACGAAGCGTTTCGCTGTCCCAAAAGGCATTCCAGAAGAAGATGAATGCCTGGACGAAGTCCATCTGCATCGGTTGATAGCCGTGGAACGTCGACTCCACTACCAACGGACGTTTGCAGAAGCCTATTGGCCCATCGTCCTCCCACGCCGGGTCGAAATTCGCCCCGTATGCCCTTGCCTCTACGAAGACGTTGACGAGCTCGCTTTGCACATCCGAACTGTCCGAGCGCCCAATATTGGCGGCGAGCCGAGTTTCGAGCGAACGGAACTTCTGCGGTTTCTGGCCTCGCTGTAGACTGGGGCAGCTCGACTATGGCTGTGCGACCCTTCCATATGCTCGGGGCGAACCGCGACCGGGCGGAGTGGCTCACGCTGCACTCAGCATCGGCGCGTTCTAACGAACATCTCTTTCGCAAAGGTCCCCCGTCTTCGTAGTAGCGAAGGGGGCAAGCAGTCGCGTTGTATTTCTATAGGTTTTCAATGAAAGGATTAGTCTATGAAACTCTTCTCGTGGCTCGTTTTGGGGCTGCTCGTGACTGCCGGCGCTACGCTCGCCGCGATGCAGTCAGCTCCGGTCTTTTTTACGGCCGATAGCCTCCACTGGGTGGCCGCCACCGGTCCTGCGAAGGGCTCTTGGAATGCGGCGATGGTCGGCAATCCGAACTCATCCGGCACCGCGATCATTCGCGTCAAGATGCCCGACGGCTACACAAACAAGCCGCACTACCATTCGCACGCCGAATATATCACCGTGATCCAAGGAACGCTTTTGTTCGGGACGGGTGATACCATCGCCAAGTCTAACGCGCGGGTGCTACCGGCGGGGTCGTTCATTGCAGTCCCAGCAGGCGTCCATCACTGGTCGGTCGCACAGGGCGATACCATCGAGCAGGTCGGCGGAGAAGGGCCACTGACGAACATTCCAGTCAAGCAAAGCACGTAGTAGGCGGATTAAGAGGTCCGCGAAACTTTCTCGAGCGCTTCGGCTGCGTAGTGCCTGCGCCGCGGTCTACCTTCCGACGCATGAAGGAACTCGATTTCGACCTGTGAGTCGGGATGCACGGCGGTAACGATCGCTCCCTCGTCCTCGCCTTTCACGATGACGTGATCACCAAGTCGAATAAAAAAATGAGCGAGGGGCGGGCGGTTTTGAGTCGCGCGGGCCGGCCACCATCAATTGCGGGAACGGCCCAGCGGATCGGGGCTCGTTATGGCGTCTGCCAAGCGACGTAGCTGTTATCTCGCGTTCACCTGATGCGCGTTAGCGTGACGGCCGATGCATTACCCGAGGGCGCGAATACTTGCGATCGTCTTGCGCGCGCGTACGGGGGAGGGGGTGCCCCCAAATGAGAGTCGCGCGGGCCGGCCGCCCCGGTTGGGGTGAACGGCTCAGCGGATCGGGGGCACCTGTGGCGCGTGCCAAGCGACGTAATTGGTTATTATCTCGCGTTCGGCTTGATGCGCGTTAGCGTGACGGCCGATACGCTAGCGTGACGGCCGATACGCTACACCGAGACCGCGACCCCCGTGATCACCTTACGCGCGCGCCTACGCGCGATAGGGGGAGGGGCGCCCCCAAATGAGTACGTTTGTGAACATCCCGCTGAAGGGGGGGAACGGTCCTCTTCCCTGGCGACGTTGTGTGGGACGGCAAGCACGTGGCGGTCGGCGATCAGCAATACCAGCGTGTAGGTTCGCCGCCCGAATATGATTCGGCGATTTACCAAACGACCGGTGCGGGCGGAAAGGATTGTCGGCACCACGGTGCTCGGAGGTTCGAGCGACGTAGTTGGATTCTCGATCGAGGGCGAAAGTGTTATTGGAACGGATAAGAGTCCCTACGGTTATCCATCTCCGGATAACGTAGCATTCTACAATTATCCGGCCGGGGGTAAGCCTACCAA
>DATAPM010000358.1:0-3449 GCA_036265225.1 Vulcanimicrobiaceae bacterium | reverse complement strand
CCGTTCTGCTCGAAGAACTTCGATGGGCACGTATTGAGTCGTCGTATCCGTCGTTCCAAACGTCGTCAACGTCGTCTTGAAGCCTACAGCCAGCGGAAGGTTGAGGAGTGCTAAGCCAAACTGACCGCCGTTGAAATCGCTGAATCCTTGAGGCAGCGCAGTTTTCGAGGTGGTCATCAATCCCTTCGCGGGTCCGGTGGATGAGTAGTCGGTCGCCATACCATCGGCAAACGTCCGGGCGAAGATTTCACCATCCGAGGTAGTGAAAGTATCGGCGATCGGCGCCAACGTAGCTTGCTTGAAGAGCGAGATCCACGTGCGCACTCGCCCGTTGCTCTGTGAGGATATCTGGGTACGGCGAAGTGCCTTCGTGCCGGCAAGCGTCACTTCGTCGAGCGTGTCCTGCCATCGAGAGGTCACGGCGGTTCTTCCTCCCAGAGTGGCGGTGACGGAGTAAACGTGGGAATAGGGGTGCAGCTCTGCTGCGCCGGCCAAACGGGGCGACGCGACTGCAAGTGCGGTCGCTGCTGCCAAAATCGTGGTGAACGGCCTCATCATGTGCTCCTGACATGACCATACACTGCCTCCCTACGCCCGCACTTCAAAGGAATCTCAAAAGTCACACGCGGTTGTATTGAAGCGTTCTCAGTGCAAGTGTCGGCAGCACGATTTACCAAAGCGTCCGTGGCGGCTGCGATCGTGGGTCTGATCGCGATAACGATCTATCTGGTGGTTGAGCGCGCAGCCGCCAACGGGCTCCCGCCGATGCAGTGTCTCCTGCAGTTGCTGCAGTGGGATGCGTCCAACGCCTACGGCACCGCGGCGTTCAGCGGTGGCTGGACGATGGCGTCGATCGGTCTCGCGATGGACTTCCTCGTTTCGCTTGCCTGGGGAGTCGTCTTTGTGGTGCTTTACAACGGCGTGCCGGCGGTTCGGCGCAACATCGTCGTTTCGGGGTTAGTTTTTGGGGCCGGCGTTATGGCGGTAATGATCTTCGCGATCGTCCCCATCGGCTATGCACCCCAGATGCATAAGACACCCTCGAATCTCCTAAACGTGCTCGTTGCGCATACGATTTTCTTCGGCTTGCCGGTGGCGCTCACGGTTCAGCGACTGCTTCGCGTGTAGTAGAGATCGGATGTAATCGTCCAGGTCGTTCCACCGTCACTGGAGCTCTCGAAGCGTTGCTCGACGCGTCCGTCCTTAAGGAAGTCGTAGGTCATGCGTGTTATCGCGCCCGGCGCAACGAAGACCACGGACGAACCCTTCGCCGCGCCGGTATAATCGGTGGCCGTGGCGTTATCGCTGACGTAGTGTTGGAGCCATCGCTGAGCCGTAGCGTCGTATGACGTGAGGCTCATTCCACGTTCGCCGAACTGACCAGTCCAATGCTCGACGATAACGCAACCGTCGAAGGCGCGGTCAACCACGCTCGTCCCTCCCGGCCCGTTCGGATTAGCGACGCCCCAACTCCCAATCCAACCATCCATCGCTCGCGCCGCGGGATCGAAGCGGCACGGATATTGCCGGCGTTCCACGGAAGCCACGAAAGCGTCGTACCCGGGCAGCGTGCGGAATCGCTCAAAGTTTGCGTCGTTGCGATAGGCAGTTGCCGGAACTGGCGATGCTTTCGAAAAGGCGTCGAGATCGGCAAGCGCCTCGGTTGCATCGCCCTGTGCGACGCCGATTACAGCGAGGCGGTACCAGGCGCGAGAGTCCTTTGGGTTGGCGCTCACGGCCGTTTGGTAAAGGGCCTTCGCTTGCTGGTAGTCGTGCCGGGCGTAAGCAGCGTCGGCGGCCGACGTGGGAGCGGCCTGCGCCACCGTGACAAGGGCAAGAAGCAGTGCTATCATGCCTTGGTCGTTCGCGCCGGCCAGGGCGAGGCCGTGAGCCGAGCGGCAACCGGTCACGTTAGCGTCAGGTACGCAGGGACGCCACCCAGCCCGTGGAACCAGGGTCGGCGGCCCGACAGCACCGCTCGTTCCGGATTAGCTCAGTTGGTAGAGCAGCTGACTGTTAATCAGCGGGTCGTTGGTTCGAGTCCAACATCCGGAGTGTAGTAAGAGCCTTGTGGAATATCAGTTTTCCGCGAGGCTCTTTGTTTTGGGACTTCGGCTCGTTGTTGTTCACCAAATGTCCACAGTACGCGGAGATTACGGGCGTCGCCGTCGCGGGGATCCTATCGCGTCCTCAAAAACCGATGGTAAAATGATACAATCGGCCTATTCGTCTCCTCCAGCGCGTCTGATAAGGTTCTCTCAGGCACCGCTTTTTGCAATCGCTTGAAAGGGACTCTCATGAGACGGGTTATGGCCGGCATTCTCGCGATACCCCTAGTGACCGGGTGCGCGAGCAGCGTGGCCTATAGCCCGAGTCCCGCCGAGGCGAAGCCGCCCGCGGCCGCGGCGGCATCGCCGCCACGCCATGCTCCGGACGGCCCCAATCTGTACGTTGGAGAGGGCAATCATCAGGTTATCGTCTACGCGGGGCACTCACGCCGGGTTCTCCGAAGGATCGCCGCGGGTATCGAGGGACCGAGAAGCTTGGCCTTCGACTCCGCCGGCAATCTTTACGTCGCCAATTGTTTCGGGATGTGTTTTTCGGACAGCTCAGTCACGGTTTATCCAAACGGAAGTAGCAACCTGGCGTTAAGGATTTCCAACGGAATCGACGGTCCTTACGGCCTGGCGTTTGACGCGTCGGATAATCTTTACGTTGCCAACGCCTTCAATAACACCGTTACCGTTTACGCGCCCGGTCAGACTCAACCATCCCGCACGATTTCATCAGGTTTAAATTGGCCGTTGGCTCTCGCAATCGACAAATCTGGAAATCTCTATGTCGCGAACTTGTCCGGCGCAGTTCAAGTGTTTGCCCCCGGTGGCAGCGCCCCCATTCGCACTATCTCTGAGGGGCCGGCGGAGCCGCGCTCCCTCGCCTTCGACCATCGTTGGCGGCTTTTCGTGGGAAGCTGTGGGCCCTATGTCAAGGGGAGGGTTAACGTCTACTCCGCCGCGCATTCAAAACTGATCGGTACAATCTCCGAACACTTGCTTTGTGCGGGAAGGATATTTTTTGGTCACACGAACGATCTCTATGTCGTCGATGGTACCGAGAATCGCGTGCAGGTCTACCGCTCGAGCGATAACCTGCATTGGAAGCTCCTGCGGACGATCTCCCGGAAAATGAGCAATCCTTACGGCGCCGTGCTCGACAGCTCAGACCACCTTTTCGTCATTAACTGCCGGATTTCGTGTGCGCCGCCTCGCATATACGTAACGGTTTACTCGCCCGAAAGCGGCGCTCTGCGCGAGACTTTGCGCGCCCTGCACGCACCTGAAAGCCTCGCTTTTGGTCCATGATTACGGGTGCTCGCGCTTACAGCGTGCGGCAAATCCCTCGCAAACGATACAACTAATGCTGCCGTCAGGTCCCTTTCAAGCGAAGAT
>DATAPM010000357.1:0-9731 GCA_036265225.1 Vulcanimicrobiaceae bacterium | reverse complement strand
ATTGGGCCGCGACCGCGCGCTCGGGCGACTTGCAGACGCGCGTCGTGCTCGAAGACGTCGCGCTAACGCTGGCCGGGCTCGTCGACACGTCGCCTTCGATGCGCGTTGGGCGGAGGCGTCCGCTGCTCGATGCTGCCCGCGAAGCGCTCGAGAGCTGGTTTGGCGCCGCGAGCGGTGAGGACCGCTGCATCCGCGTCGAGGCCGACGCCATAACCCCGCCGGCCCTCCAGCGGCGCGCCCGCCACGCCGTCGCGCAGTGCCCACCGGCACCCGATTTCAACGCACAACGCGCGCTGCGTACCGCTCGCGCCGCGTTACCGCGCGGAACGGCATTACTGGCGATCGGCGATTGGTACGAGCTCGATAGTACGCTGGACCGCGACTTGGCGGATCTCGGCTCGCGTTTCGATTGCACCGTACTCGTCGCGCGCGATCCCTGGTACGACGGCTTGCCGTTAGGCGGTATGGTCCGTCTGCGCGGCGCGGAAGGCGGAATGCTGCGCGCCTACGTGGGCCCGCGCGAGCGGGCCGCCTATACTGCGGCCGTTCGCGAACGCGAATCCGCGCTGCTGGCGCGTTTTGGTGCGGCCAACTGGCGCACCGGCATTCTACGCGAGGAGAGCGGCGCCGCCTCGCTCGCTGCCGCGTTCGGCCTGCCGGCGTGAGCATCGACCATCCGGCGCGACTCTTTGCCGGCGTCGTAATCGTGGTACTCTTCGCGCTGCTTTATCAGTGGCTGACGCGCCGCGTCACCGCCCGCGATCTCGCGTACTCCAACATCGCCTTCTTCGAGACGGCGGTCAAACCGCGCCGCTGGATTCCGCGGCTGCTCCAAGCGCTTTGGATCGTCGCGCTCGGCTGCGTCATACTCGCCGTCTCCGGGCCGCACATGACGCTGGCCGTTCCCGCGCGTGACGGAAACGTCTTCGTCTGCATCGATACGTCCGGCTCGATGCAGTCCGCCGACGTCTTTCCCACGCGAGCCCAAGCGGCCAAGGCGGCAGCGCGCGCCTTCATCATTGAGAGTCCGGCAGGGACAAAGATCGGCATCATTGCGTTTGACGGAAGCGCCGAGGTCGTGCAGCCCCTTAGCGCCGACCACCAGCAGGTCATCGCCTCGCTCGAAGAAATTCCGTCACCCAACGGCGCGACCGCAATCGGCGACGCGCTGAAACTCTCCGCCCAGTTGCTGCCGCCCGCCGGCCATCGCGTCGTCATTTTAATTACGGACGGCGTGAACAATTCAGGCACCGATCCCGATGAGATCTCGCAGTGGCTGGGCGCGCATCACGTTCCGGTGTACACCGTGGGCATCGGCACGTCCAACGGCGGCTTGATTCCGGGCACGAACGAAGAGGCGACGATCGACGAGAATGCGTTGCGTGGTTACGCACAAGCTTCGGGGGGCGCGTACGCGCGTGCCGAAAATGCAAGCCAGCTTCGCGACGCCCTGGCGCAGCTCGGCCGGATCACCTCACTGCAGCGCAAACCGGTCGATGCTTCGCTGGGCTTCGCCGTGGCCGGCGCGCTGGGAATGCTCGCCGCCTTTCTGGTTGGCTTTGGCTTGGGACGCTATCCGTGAAAGAACCGTTAGCGCAGCTGGCGCGATGGATCGACGAGGCCGGCGGGATGGAGCGCCTCGATGCCGTCACGATGTGTCTGGCGACGGTCGACGCGCGGGCACGTCCATCGGCGCGCCTCGTTCTCCTGCGAGGTCTCGACGATCGCGGTCTGCGCTTCTTCACCTCGTACCTCAGCCGCAAAGCGCGCGAAATTGCCGAAAACCCGCACGCCGCGGCCGTTCTCTACTGGCCTGCGTTCGGCCGTCAAGTCCGGATCGAGGGCGAGGTCGCTCCGCTCGGCGAGGATGAATCCGACGCCTACTTCGACGCGCGCCCACGAGGGCATCAGCTCGCGGCTTGGGCTTCCGAACAGAGCGAACCGATCGAAAACTATGAGATGCTCGCCGAACGCTTTAACGCATTCGAGCAGCGTTTCGAAGACGAATCCATTCCACGCCCTCACTCATGGGGCGGCTATCTCCTGGCCCCTTCGCGGATCGAGTTCTGGCAAAGCCGTCCCAACCGCCTCCACGAACGCACGCTCTTTACTCGCCAAACCGCCGCCTGGGAAAAACAACTCTTGCAGCCCTAACCACGTCTTCTCACCGTCTGCAACGGCACGACAACCTACCCCGGCGAAAACCCAGGGACTTACCGAGCGGGGCAATAAAGTAACCGCCCGGCATGCCCCGGCGTAGCGTGATGGTCATCGGGTCTGGACCGATCGTCATCGGTCAGGCTGCAGAGTTCGATTACGCCGGCGTTCAAGCGTGCCGCGCGCTGCAAGCCGAAGGCCACCGCGTCGTCCTCGTAAACTCCAATCCGGCGACGATTATGACCGATCCCGAAGTTGCGGATGCGGTCTATCTCGAGCCGCTTACGGTTGCCTCGGTCGAAGAAATTATCGCCCGCGAACGCCCCGACGCGCTGCTGCCGACGCTGGGCGGACAGACCGGCCTCAATCTCGCCGTCGAGCTCGACGAAGCCGGCGTCCTCGAACGGTACGGGGTCGAAGTGCTGGGCACGCCGATCCAGACCATTCGTCTTGCCGAAGACCGCGAGCGCTTCAAATTGAAGATGCTCGAGATCGGGGAACCCGTTCCCGAGAGCGCCATCGTCACCGAAATCGACGCGGGCTTGGAGTTTGCGCAGCGCGTCGGCTATCCGCTGGTCGTTCGTCCCGCGTATACGCTGGCCGGCACCGGCGGCGGCATCGTCTACGACGAGGAGCAGTTGCGCACCACGCTCGACGCCGGCCTCAACGCCAGCCTCATCCACCAAGTCTTGCTCGAGACGTCGCTGCTTGGCTGGAAAGAGATCGAGTACGAAGTGCTGCGCGACGGCGCCGATAACTGCATCGTCGTCTGTAACATGGAGAACATCGATCCGGTCGGCGTCCATACCGGTGACTCGATCGTGGTCGCACCATCGCAGACGCTCTCCGACATCGAGTATCAGACGCTGCGGAGCGCCAGCCTTAACGTCATTCGCGCGCTCGACGTGCAGGGCGGCTGCAACATCCAGTTCGCGCTCCATCCAGAGCGCATGGAGTACGCCATTATCGAGGTCAACCCGCGCGTTTCGCGGAGCTCCGCGTTAGCTTCGAAAGCAACCGGTTATCCGATCGCCAAAATCGCGACGCGCATCGCGCTCGGTCAGCGGCTCGACGAGATTCCCAACCCCGTAACGGGCGTCACCAAGGCCGCCTACGAGCCGACTCTCGATTACGTGGTTGTCAAGATTCCGCGCTGGCCCTTCGACAAGTTCCCGATCGCCGACACCGCGCTCGGAACGCAGATGAAATCCACCGGCGAAGCGATGGGCATCGGCCGCACCTTTCGCGCGGCGCTCCTCAAAGCGGTTCGCGGTCTCGATCTCGGACGCGAAACGCTAACCGGCCCGCTGCGGGAGTGGAGCGATGCCGAGCTGGAAAGCATCGTGCGCAGGGCGACGCACGAGCGGCTCTTTGCGGTCTGCGAGATCTTGCGCCGCGCCGGTACCGACCCCGAGCGTGCCGTCGAAAGCATCCACAAGCAGTCGGCGATCGATCGCTTCTGGCTTTATGAGTTCGCGGCGCTGGTCAACCTCGAAGAGCGCCTACGCAACAAGCCCTCCGGCGACGACGTAACCGAGGCGCTGGAATCGGGCTACTCGAGCGGCAGCTTGGAAGAACTGGCCGGCCGCACAGGCCACTACAACTCCGCGGCGTTTCGCATGGTTGATACGGCTGCCGCCGAGTTTCCCGCGAAGTCCCCCTACTACTACGTTTCGCGCGGCGAACTCGACGAGATGCGCGCCACGCCGCACGAAGCCGTCATCGTCGTCGGCAGCGGACCGATACGCATCGGACAGGGCATCGAGTTCGACTACTCGTGCGTCCACGCGGCCTGGGCGCTGAAGGCGGCCGGCCGTTCCCCGGTAGTCATCAACAACAACCCTGAGACTGTTTCGACCGACTTCGATATCTCCGACACGCTCGTCTTCGAACCGCCCGGCGCCGACGAGGTCGAGGCAACGTATCGTGCCACCAAAGCGCGCGGCGTGATGCTAGCCTTCGGAGGACAGACCGCCATCAATCTCGCCGGCGAGCTGACTCGGCGCGGCGTTCCCATCGTCGGCAGCGATCGCCGTTCGCTGGATATGGCCGAGAACCGCGAGCAGTTCGACGCGGCGCTTTCGCGGCTGAGCGTCGCGCGACCGGAAGGTAAAGCGGCGCGGAGCTTCCGCGAGGCCCGCGTCATCGCGCGCGAACTCGGTTTTCCGGTGCTGGTGCGCCCATCGTTCGTGCTCGGTGGCCGCGCCATGGAAATCGTGCACAACGAAGCACAGCTCGCCGCCTACGCCGAGTCGGCGCCCCCGATCCTTCCCGACGCGCCGCTGCTCGTGGACAAGTACCTCCGCGGTCTCGAGCTCGAGGTCGACGCCGTCTTCGACGGCGAGGAGATTCTAATACCCGGTATCTTCGAGCACGTCGAACGGGCCGGCGTCCACTCCGGCGATTCGATCAGCGTCTATCCGGTGCAGAGCATCGATCAGGTAATGGAGGAGCGCGTTGCCGGCGTGACCCTGGCGATTGCCCGCGAGTTGGGCATTCGCGGGCTGATCAACATTCAGTTCGTCGTGCACGACGGACGCCTGTATATCATCGAAGCCAATCCTCGCGCCAGTCGCACCGTTCCGATCATACAGAAGGCAACCGGCGTCAATCTCGTCGCCGCGGCGACCCGCATCGCGCTAGGCGAAAAGCTGCGCGACATGGAGTACGGCACCGGACTCCTTCCGCACATTCCCTACGTCGTGGTTAAAGTGCCGGTTTTCTCGTTTTCGAAGATGCGCGGCGTGGAAACGATGCTGGGGCCGGAGATGAAATCGACCGGCGAGGTTTTGGGAATCGATGAGACGTTTGCCGGAGCGCTGCTCAAAGGCTTCGTCGCGGCCGGCGTCCGTCTGCCCGGAACGGGCGGCCGGATCTTGGTCTCGATCGCCGATGAGGAGAAGGAAGAAGCCGTCGGCGTGCTACGCGCCTACGCCGCGCTCGGGCATAAACTAGTAGCGACGCCGGGGACGCGTGCCGTCCTGGAATCGGCCGGCATTGCAAGCGAGCCGATCAACAAAATCGCCGATGGGTCGCCGCACGTCCTCGACATTATCGCGGCGCGCGCCGTCGATCTCGTCGTGAACGACGCCAAAGGACCACGCGAACTCACCGACGACTACAAGATTCGCCGCACTGCGGTAGAAGCAAGTATTGCGTGTTTGACGAGTTTAGACACCGCGCGGGCGCTGGCGGAGGCGCTCGCAAGCCAGGCTGGGCCGCCGCGCAGCCTGCAAGAGTATCGCAGCGGACGGGCGGCGATGGGACGATAGACGCACCCGAGCCGGCGCAAGTCTTCGTTCTGGGCGGGAACGACAGCACGTTGGTAGTCGTCAATGCCATGCTCCCGACCAACGGCACCATTGCGGCGCGACTGATTCCGCTGGCGTGGACGCCGCTCGGAACCGCGGTCGGAGAGGGCGCCCAGGTCGTGCACGTGCCCTTCGAAGGACTGCTCGACTGGATCGACCGTACCTTCCCGCCCCAAGACGAGCACTCGTTCGGCGGGTCGGCTCACGACCTCGAGCTCTTAGCGCGAATCGGCTGGAACGCACCGCTCCCCGAGGCGATCGGTGCCGCTAACGTGCTCAACGTCGAAGATCTCCCCGAAGACGTCGTCGCCGCGCTGGCCCAACCGCCCGAGGTCCTCGCTCAGTGCGCCACCTGCCGAAGGCTCTGCGTCCGCGATCACTTCGTTTGGAAAGAGAAGCAGCTTTGCGCCTGGGATTTTCACGCGCAGGTTTTCGGCAAGCGCGGTCCGTGGCATGAAGGTGCGTACGAGGAACGCCACTTCGCGACGCTGCCCGCGTGTGCATACGTCGCCGCCGGCTTGCTCGGCGAGCTCGGCGTCGAGCCCATCCTGCGGCTGGGCGCACTACCCGAGAGCGTCGAACGCGAACTGGTCAACGACGTGCTTGCGGCCGAGCCCGGGCGCCCCCACATGGCCGTGCGCACCGATGGCGGGTTCACGGTGCTGCGCGAGGCATGACCAATCGCGCGATCCGCGACCTAGCGGCCTTTTTTCTCTTGCTCTTTACCGTTCTGGCGATTCGCCAGATCTACGTACAAGTGATCGAGGCGCCGAAGATCGCGGCACGACCGAATAATCCGCGCCATGCAATGCTCGACGTTGGGCGCGGCCGAATTTTAGCCACCGACGGGACCGTGCTCGCGCGAAGCAGCGGAAATCACCGCATCTATCCGCTCGGCGAACAACTCGCTCAAATTGTCGGCTACGCTTCGCCGCGCTACGGCACCAGCGGCATCGAAGGCGCGTTCGATCAGGCCCTCAGTCCGCCGGGGGCCGCCGGCGATCCAGCGGAGCAGTTAGACGAGATCGTGGCCACGCTGCGCGGCACGGCCGCTGCGGCGCAAGGCGCCGACGTCGTCACGACGATCGTGCCGGCGGTGCAGACGCAGCTCTACCAGCTTCTCTCGCGTTACCCGCGCGCTGCCGGCGTTGCGCTCGACCCACGCAGCGGCGCGGTGCTGGCACTCGCCAGCGTTCCAAGCTACGACCCCAATGCGCTCAACGATGAGTTTTCGTCGCTGTTGCAGGACCCGGGTGCACCGCTGCTCGATCGCGCCATCGACGGTCTCTATCCGCCGGGATCGACGTTCAAAATCTTCACCGCCGCTGCGGCGCTCGACAGTCGCACGGTCAGCATGGACTCGCACTTCGAGGATCCCGGCTACTTGACGATCGGCGATACGACGCTGCACGACAACGAAGGCGAGGCGACCGGCTATACGGACCTCACGACCGCGTTCGCGCTCTCCAGCAACGTCGACTTTGGACAGATCGCGCTGAAGTTGGGTGTCGATGGTTTTTACCAGTATCTACAACGCTGGGGCATTGGCGATTCGCTCGACTTTCAGATCGAGGCGCAGGCAAGCCGCGTTCCGCCGCAGGCCGGCATCGTTCCCGGCGAGCTGGCGCAGATGGGATTCGGTCAGGGCGCGCTGCTGATGACGCCGCTGCAGATGGCGCTGATCGGCGCAACGATTGCCAACGGCGGGGACGAGCCGCGTCCCTACATCGTTCGGCAAGTGGTTCGCGACGGAGTTCCGGCAACGGTCTCGGCGACCTCGACGCTGGCAAACCCGGTATCGGAGCAGACTGCCGCGAACGTGAGCGCCATGATGGTTGCCGTCGTGGAACGGGGAACCGGCACTCCCGCACGGCTGCCGGATGTCAGCGTCGCGGGCAAGACGGGGACCGCCACCAATCCGTTGGGACGATCGCACTCCTGGTTTGTCGCGTTCGCCCCCGCCGGTCATCCGCGCGTCGCGGTGGCCATCGTCGTTGAGAACGTCGGCTATGGAGCGACCTACGCAGCACCGATCGCGCGCGACGTGCTGCGCACGGCGTTGGAGACGGCCGGGATTTGATCGAAGAACGAATCTTCAACAATCGCTATCGCCTCGACCGCAAGCTCGGTGAGGGCGGAATGGCGACGGTCTTCTGCGGGACCGATACTTTGCTGCGCCGCCGCGTCGCCGTGAAAGTGCTGCGCGATCAGTACGCCGCCGACGAAGAGTTCGTGCGCCGCTTCTACCAAGAGGCCGAGTCGGCAGCAAAGCTCTCCCATCCCAACATCGTCAATACTTTCGACGTTGGGCGGCAGGACGACACCTACTTTATCGTCATGGAGCTCGTGGACGGTCCGTCGCTCGCCGAGATCATTGCCGCCGACGGACGCCTTCCCGAACCTGTCGCCATCGACTACGCCGCACAGATCGCCAGCGGATTGGCCTACGCCCATCGGCAAGGCTTGCTCCATCGCGACATCAAGCCGGCCAACATCCTGGTAACCAAAGACGACGTGGTGAAGCTTTCCGACTTCGGCATCGCGCGCGCCGTATCGCAGCAGACGATGGCATTGACCAAGCCGGGGCTGGTAATGGGAAGCGTTTACTATATTTCGCCGGAGCAAGCGCAGGAGCACGAGGTCCACGAAACCGCCGATCTCTACAGCCTGGGCGTGGTGCTCTACCAGATGCTCACCGGCAAGCTGCCCTATGCCGGGGAATCGCCGGTGACCGTCGCGCTCAAACATATCGGCGATCCCGTCCCCGCCATCGATCAGCAAGAGACCGGCGTCAGCCCAGCCTTGGCCGCCATCGTCAATCGCCTGTTGCTGAAGAAGCCGGAGCACCGCTTTCAGTCGGCCAGCGACCTCGCCACCGCACTCCGTGAGGCGCGCGAACGCCCCGGCGTTCCCGGATACAGCATTTCCGACGACGCGCCCGCAGGGGCGACACAAGTCTTGCGCCGCACGCAAGCGCTGCCGCCACGCCGATCGCCGATGCCCGACCGCGCGAATGCCGGCGAGGAGTTAGAAGAACCGCCGCGGCGCCGCGGGCGCAACGTCATCTTGGTCCTCTCGCTGCTTGCGGCGACGGCGCTCGGCTACGTGCTCTTCGCTCGCGGACTCCCCGGCTTGCGCCAGGGCTTGACGGTCGCCGATTACACCGGCATGTCGCAAGCGCAAGCGCAGCAGGCCGTCGTTAATGCCGGTCTACGCACGCGTTTCACCAAAGGTGCGAGTGAGACGATCCCGCCCGATCACGTGATCCGGCAATCGCCGCCGGCCGGCACGCAGGTCGAGAAGAATCAGGTCGTTGAGTTGGTCATCAGCAACGGCAAGCCGCTGCGGGGCCTTGAGGACGTGCGAGGCTTCAGCGTCAACGACGCGCAGCGCGCGCTCCAACAGCAGGGCTTCGCCGTCACGCTCAACCGGCGCTTCGACAACACGGTTAAAGACAACGTCATCGAGCAGAATCCCAAGGCCGGCGCTAAGGTCCCCGAGGGCAGCCGCGTTACGCTGATCGTCTCCGATGGCCCCGCTCCCGTCATCGTCCCGAGCTTCGTCGGACTAACGCTGGACAAAGCGCAGTCGGCGGCGCGCAGCGTAGGCATTACCCTCGATGCCTCGCAACGCGTTCCCGGCGTGCCGGCCGATACGATCGCGTCGCAGAGCATCGCCGCAAGCACCAAAGTGGATCGTAACGCCACCGTTCGCGTCATCGTCAACAGCGGCATCACCAGCGCGCCGACTCCGCCGCCCGGCGGTGAGGAGTCCGCGCTGCCCAACGTCATCGGTGAAGATTACGACACCGCCCGCCAGACGCTGACGCAGTCGGGCTTTACCTTTAGCATTCGCTACGCGCAGCAGACCAGCAACAACGGAACGATCGTCGCCCAGGACCCGCCGGCCGGTCAGGTCGCGCAGGGCGCGACGGTCACGATCACGCTCTCGGTTTCCGGCGAAGTACCCGACACCGTCGGCATGGCCCCAGTGGACGCCATCAAGACGCTCAAGTCGTACGGCTACGCCATTTCGAGCTGGCAATATACGAGCGCCGCCGGCGCCGACGGCAAAGTAATCGGCACGCAACCCTCCGCCGGAACGCCGCTCCCGCCAGGCTCGGCGGTCAGCGTCACGGTCAACGGAACGCGCCCGCCGTAATGCCCTACGGTGCGGTGCGCGTTCTCGGGGTCGATCCCGCTCTGCGCACGACTGGATACGGCGCGATCGAGCGGCGTAACGGTCGCGTGCACCTCGTTGAGG